>JAAYHO010000174.1 GCA_012735335.1 Gammaproteobacteria bacterium | reverse complement strand
TGCAGCTGGGCCACCCGGCGGTAGTCGCGTTTGAAGAAGGCCATCAGGTTGCGCGCCAGGTAGGTCTGATCTTCCGGAGTCAGGCTGCCGACGATGCCGAAGTCGATGGCGATGTATTGCGGATCATCGGGGCGGCCATGGGCGACGAAGATGTTGCCCGGGTGCATGTCGGCATGGAAGAAGCTGTCGCGGAACACCTGGGCAAAGAAGACCTCGACACCGCGCTCGGCGAGCTTTTTCATATCGGTACCCTGGGCCTTGAGGGTGTCGATATCGGTGACCGGAATGCCCTTGATGAGCTCCATCACCAGTACCTTGTGACGGCACCAGTCCCAGTAGATCTTCGGCACATAGAGCACCGAGGAACCCTCGAAGTTGCGCCGCAGCAGGGAGGCGTTGGCCGCCTCGCGGTACAGATCGAGTTCGTCGAAGATGGTCTGCTCGTAATCCTTGACCACCTCTACCGGGCGCAGGCGGCGTCCCTCGCGGGACACCCGCTCCAGGGTACGGGCGGCCAGATACAGCCACTGGATATCCTGATGGATCACTTCCTCGATGCCGGGGCGCACCACCTTGACCACCACCTCGCTGCCGTCGTGCAGCCGGGCGGTGTGGACCTGGGCGACCGAGGCGGAGGCCAGTGGCTCATCGGTAAACTCGGCGAAGGCCTCCTCGATGGAAACCCCCAGCTGCTCCTCGATGCGCCGGCGCGATTGCTCCGGCGGGAAGGGCGGTACCTTGTCCTGCAGGAAGGCCAGTTCGGTGGCGATGTCGTCGGGCAGCAGGTCGCGACGGGTGGAGAGGATCTGGCCGAACTTGATGAACACCGGGCCCAGACTCTCGAAGGCCAGCCGCAGCCGGGCACCGCGGCTGAGGTCCTTGGGTGCCGGGTAGAGCTTCCAGGGGCCGATCAGCAGCAGACGGCCATACCAGGGCAGCGGCAGCGGGGCCAGGACCTGATCCAGACGGTAGCGGGTGAACACCAGCAGAATGCGAAACAGGCGCAGAAAGGCAGTCAGGTTCATGCGTCGGATCCAGTATCAGGTTGCAGCAGGCGCTGCACGCGGGCGTCCAGTCTATCCAGTTGCAGGCGCAGCTCATGAATCTGTGCGGCGGCGGTGTCGGCTTCGGCGCGGCCGACCAACTGGCGGCCCTCTTCGGTCAGGTACTCGGCAACGCTCTGCTCAAGACTGCGGCGACTGCCGCCGAGCCAGCCACGTCCGCTGCGGGCCAGACTGCCCAGGGCGTGGGCGGGCACCGGGCCGAGCCAGCGGGCCAGCGCCGCTTCGCCATCGATCTGCAGGTCGGCAAAGATGTTCTGCAGCTGCACCAGCACCTGGGTATCGCCGCTGAGCTCGAGTTCCGGCTCCTGCAGCAACTGTTGACGCTCGCTGCTGATCGCCAGGCGCGCCAGCAGGCTGGCCGGGGCGCTGAGGGTGCAGTCTGCCTCGCCTTCATGGTAACTGGCCAGGCGCAGGCCCTGGCTGTCCGGCAGCAGGTAGATCGACAGCGACGGCTGGCGGCTGCGGATCAGGATCACCCGACCCTCCAGCGCGGCCAGTCGTCGGGCAGTCAGGGGATCCTGCTGAAGGGCCAGTTCCAGACTGCGCTCGATACCGGCCAGCAGAACACGGCTCGGCATCAGGGCTTGATACCCCGGTGCAGGGCGACAATACCGCCGGTCATGTTGTGATAGGTGACCCGGGCAAAGCCCACTTCTTCCATCATGCCCTTGAGAGTTTCCTGATCCGGGTGCATGCGGATGGATTCGGCCAGATAGCGGTAACTCTCCGCATCACCGGTGATCACCCGGCCCATCAGCGGCAGCATGGTGAAGGAATACTGGTCGTAGGCCTTGGACAGCAGCTCGTTGTTCGGCTTGGAGAACTCCAGCACCAGCAGGCGGCCACCGGGCTTGAGTACCCGCAGCATGGAAGCGATGGCCTCTTCCTTGTGGGTCACGTTGCGCAGACCGAAGGCGATGGTGATGCAGTCGAAATGGTTGTCCGGGAAGGGCAGCTTTTCCGCATCCGCCTGAACGAAGCGCACATTGCCGGCCACGCCCTTGTCCAGCAGGCGGTCACGGCCGACCTTGAGCATGGAGGCGTTGATATCCGCCAGTACCACCTCGCCGGTGGGGCCGACCAGACGGGAGAACTTGCGCGTCAGGTCGCCGGTGCCACCGGCAATGTCCAGCACCCGGTTACCCGGCCGCACCCCGGACAGCTCGATGGTGAAGCGCTTCCATAGACGGTGGATGCCACCGGACATGAGGTCGTTCATCAGGTCGTACTTGGCCGCAACCGAGTGGAATACCTCGGCCACCTTGCCGGCTTTCTCCGACTCGTTCACGGTCTGAAAGCCGAAATGGGTGGTGCGGTCTGAGCTGGATTTGTCTGTCATGGAAGTATCTGCCTTGGCAAATTGATGGGGCATTCTACCTGTATTTGACGTCGCAAAGGGATCGGCGAACCCCTGAATGACCGGACAGGCTGTCGCATGTTGGCGCGGTATCCGGCATGCTATGCGTTTTTTCATACCATATACAAAGGGACAACGATGGCAACCGTAGAAATCACCCGTGAGCATTCCCTGGGCAAGGACGCAGCGAAAGAGCGTGCCCAGAAGATGGCGGACAAGCTGGCCAGCAAACTGGGTGCCGAGTGCACCTGGCGAGAGGATGAGCTGACCTTCCAGCGCAGTGGTGTGGACGGCAGCATTCTGGTGGGTGAGGACAGCGTACAGGTCGCGGTAAAGCTGGGCATGATGCTGACCCCCATGGCAGGCATGGTCAAGGGTGAGATCGAAAAGGCCCTGGATCGCTATCTGGTTTGATATGGAGCAAGGCAGAGCTGTGCGGCTCTGCTAGGCTGAAGCCTCTCAACCTGCCTGTGGAGTGGTGTATGTCGGACAAGAAAAAACAGAAAGTGAAGGACAGCGGACTGGATGATCTGGACGACTACGCACGGCAGATCTGGCTGGCCGGGCTGGGTGCCTATACCCGGCTGGGCAAGGAAGGCAGCAAGCTGTTCGAAGCGCTGATCCGCGATGGCGAGGAAGCGGAAAAGGGCGCGGCCAAGGGCTCGCTGGATGGTGCCCGGAGCAAGGTGGACAAGGCCCGCAGGAAGCTGGGCGACAAACTGGTCAAATGGGAAGACCAGCTCGACAAACGCCTGCAGGGTGCAGCCGAGCGTCTGGGGCTGGCCAGTCAGGCAGAGGTGCAGGCGCTGAGCAAGCGGGTTGATGAGCTGACCGCCACATTGGCAAAACTGTCGGCTGCGCCAGCCAGGCCGGCGGCTCGGGCCAGCGCCAGCAAGGTGGCGACTGCGGCGGCCAAGCCTGAAACAGCGGCCAAGCCTGCTGCCAGTCGCACCGCAGCCGCGAGCAAGCCAGCGGCGAAACCGGCAACCCGGGCAACCACTGCGAAAAAGCCTGCCAGCACCACGCCCGCCAGCAAGCCAGCTGCCGCAGCCAAGGCGGTCGAAACCACTGGAGTGAAAACAGCACCGCGCCGCCGAACCACCCCCAAGGCCGCCACCCGCGGCAAAACCACCCCGGCTCCAGCCACCGACACCACCCCCGGCAATCCATAGGCACCGAGCCACCGTCCGCTGGATTGCCACGCCCTTCGGGCTCGCAATGACGGTGTGGGTGCGTGGGAGATGGATTAGTGGCCTGTGGGCGCTGCCCCACTCCTCGTCATTGCGAGGAGCACAGCGACGCGGCAATCCATGGGCCTCGAGCCACCGCCCGCTGGATTGCCACGCCCTTCGGGCTCGCAATGACGGTGGGGTATGTGCGAGGTGCGTCAGTGGCCTGTGGCGCTGTTCCACTCCCCGTCATTGCGAGGAGCGCAGCGACGCGGCAATCCATGGGCCTACAGCATTACCTTCACTACCGACACATCCGGATCGCGGCTGGCACCAGCGGCGTGCAGTTTGTCCAGGTAATCCTGCCACAGCTGCTCCTGCTGCTGACCCAGCTGGTACAGGTACTCCCAGCTGTACAGGCCGCTGTCGTGGCCGTCGTCGAAGACCAGTTTGAGCGCATAGTTGCCCGCTGCCTCCAGGCCAACCAGCGCCACATTCTGCTTGCCGGTCTGCAGCACCGGGTTGCCATGGCCCTGTACCTCCGCCGAGGGCGAGTGCACCCGCAGGAACTCGGCGGGCAGGATGAAGCGCTGGCCGTCGGGGTACTGCAGTTCCAGCGTGCGCGACGCCTTGTGCAGTTTGATGTTGCCGGGTATCGGGCTGGTCATGGCAAGTCCGTGTCAGAAAGGTTCAGAGAATATAGCGTGACAGGTCTTCATTGACCGCCAGCTCGCCCAGATGCTCGTCCACATAGGCGGCATCGATCACCATGGGTGCTCCGTCCTGTTTGGAGGCCAGATCCCCGGCGCTGAAGGAGATTTCCTCCAGCAGGCGTTCCAGCACCGTGTGCAGGCGACGGGCACCGATGTTCTCGGTCTTCTCGTTGACCTGCCAGGCAATCTCCGCCAGCCGGGCGATGGCATCCTCGGCAAACTCGACCTGCAGCCCTTCGGTCTGCAGCAGGGCGCGGTATTGCTCGGTGAGCGAGGCGTCCGGCTCGGTGAGGATGCGCTTGAAATCCTCCGGCGACAGGGACTTGAGCTCGACCCGGATCGGCAGCCGCCCCTGCAGCTCCGGAATCAGGTCCGACGGCTTGGTCAGGTGGAAGGCACCCGAGGCAATGAACAGGATGTGATCGGTCTTGACCATGCCGAACTTGGTGTTCACCGTGGAGCCCTCGATCAGCGGCAGCAGGTCACGCTGTACGCCCTCGCGGGAGACGTCGGCGCCGCTGCCGCTGTTGGCGCGTTTGCTGACCTTGTCGATCTCATCGAGGAAGACGATACCGTTCTGCTCAGCGGCCTCGATGGCGCGGGTCTTGAGGTCTTCCTCGTTGACCAGCCGGGCGGCCTCCTCGTCGCGGATCAGCTTGAAGGCTTCCTTGACCTTGAGCTTGCGGGTCTTGCGCTTGCCCTTGCCGAGACCGGAGAACATGTTCTGCAGCTGGCTGGTCATTTCCTCCATGCCGGGCGGGGCCATGATTTCCACGCCGACCGGGGCGTCCGCCACGTCGATGTCGATCTCCTTGTCGTCCAGCTGGCCTTCGCGCAGGCGCTTGCGGAACAGCTGACGGGTGCTGGAGTCTTCCCGGGCCGGTTCGTCAGTGGTGCCCTGGCGCGGTGGCGGCAGCAGGGCATCGAGAATGCGCTCTTCGGCGGCATCCTCGGCGCGGTGGCCGACCTTTTCCATTTCCTGCTGGCGCAGCATCTTCAGCGAGGCGTCGACCAGGTCACGGATGATGGATTCGACGTCGCGGCCAACATAGCCGACCTCGGTGAACTTGGTCGCCTCGACCTTGATGAAGGGCGCCTGGGCCAGGCGTGCCAGGCGGCGGGCGATTTCGGTCTTGCCGACGCCGGTGGGCCCGATCATCAGGATGTTCTTCGGGGTTACTTCCTGGCGCAGGTGTTCGGGCAGCTGCATGCGCCGCCAGCGGTTGCGCAGGGCGATGGCCACGGCGCGCTTGGCGTCCTGCTGGCCGATGATGTGGCGGTCCAGTTCATGGACGATTTCACGGGGTGTCATGGACATGCAATTCAATCCGGCCGCCTCAGGTATTGGCGTCCAGCTCCTCAATGGTCTGATTCTGGTTGGTGTAGAT
>JAAYHO010000173.1 GCA_012735335.1 Gammaproteobacteria bacterium | reverse complement strand
CCACGGAGCTTGCTGGCGAGCTGGGCATCAAGGTGGACGTTGTGGATATGCCGGTAGAGCTTCTACGGGAGGCAGATGAAGCATTTATCACCTCATCCGCCGGAGGGATTATGCCGATCAAGTCTGTGGATGAGAAAATCCTGGGCGGTGGGAGCAATCCGATTACGACCCGGCTGCACAATCTTTATTGGGAAAAGCGCTGGAGCGGCTGGTTGGGCACACCAATTGCGTATGCTGACTAGCTATTTGGAATAGCCACCCCCTTTCTTGTTTCGAAGCTGGTTCCTCCCAGCAGCTCGTCGGCTAGCGGGCTGCTGGGAGTTCTTCTGTTGAAGGTGCAAGGCCTTGACCGCAGCGCACGATCACGGCGCTCAGTGGCTCTCTCGATCAGCATTGCTGGTAACCTCCATTTTTTGAGTGATGCGAGGCTTGCACAGACTCCATTCTGGTAGTACCTTTATAAAAAACGTACCTGTCGGTTTTTAATTGGCAGGGGGTTGAACAATAAAACAAATAAAGGATGTAGGCCAATGAGTTCTGAGCTGCTATTCACTCCTTGTGGAGGCGTGCCAAATCAGTCCACCCGTGCGGGCGTCCTGCCTTTGCAGATCACTCTTCATCACTTCAGAGCATCCATGCTGGCCTGGTTGCGTTATGGCCTGCTACTGATGTTATTCCTGGTCAGTCTGACCAGCTTTGCTTTCCAGAGTCCAACTGTTGTTCCTGCCTTGCAGAGTACCAAGGCAAGCACCAGCCCTTTGACTGCGGTAACCAAGGCAGGGGAACGTCTGGTTGCTGTAGGCCAGAGAGGTCATATTCTCATTTCTGACGATGACGGCTTTAGCTGGCGTCAGGCCAGTGTTCCGGTGAGTAGTGATCTGGTGGCTGTCTCCTTTGCTTCCGCGAATCATGGTTGGGCGGTTGGGCACAGTGGGGTGGTGCTAAAGACCGAGGACGGTGGCTTGAACTGGATGTTGCAACTGGATGGCGAGCAAGCGTCCAGCTTGATTCAGGATTACTACCAGAGCCGTATTGGCAATGAGGAGTACCCGGATGCCGACCTGCTGTTGGAGCGTGAGCAGGTGCTTGTCGGTTATGGAGGAACTCAGCCGCTGATGGATGTGTATTTTGCGGATGAGCAAAATGGTTATGTGGTTGGCATCTTTAATCGTCTGCTGAAAACCAGTGATGGTGGTGTCACTTGGGAGCCTTGGGCGCATCGTATCGACAACCCCTATGAGTTGCATTTCTATTCGATCAGTGTCGGTGGTGATGGTCTTTATATAACAGGCGAGCAGGGGATGGTCTGGCGTCTTGACGAAGAGAAGTTGTATTTCGATAGCGTACCTACACCTTATGCCGGTACGTTATTTGGTTCCGCTGTAGGAGCTGACCGGGTCGTAGCATTTGGTATGCGAGGCTCCGCTTATCTGAGCACTGACCAGGGACAAACCTGGGAGCGTTTGGCTATCGATTCGGTTGCCGGGATTACCGACGGTGTCATTGTGGAGCAGGGTGCAATTGTGCTGGTTAACCTGGCTGGCGAGCTGATGGTGAGTACTGACCAGGGGCAAACATTCCAGACCCAGCCAGTCACTAATGGTATGCCGTTTTATGGTCTGGCGCAGGTTTCCAGTAGCCAGCTGGCCCTGGTAGGGGCTGAAGGGGTGCAGCGCTTGGCAGTAATGACGTCTGATCCGGCCGGTGGGGAGTCGAGAGTATCGTTGTTCTCTGCGGATAGTGTTGTCTTGAACAGTGTGGAGCATCGTCATGTCAAATAATAATATTCGGTCAGGTACTCGCCTGGAAGATTTTGATCCTAATAGTGGCGGCTTTATTGAGCGGTTGGTGTTTAATCATCGGGTAGCAATCATGTTGTTCTGCCTGATCCTTACGCTGTTCTTCGGCTATCAACTAAAGGACTTGAAGGTCAGTGCGAGCTATGAGAAAACGCTCCCGCAAAGTCATGAGTATATCCAGAACTATATGGAAAACCGCGAGGAATTGCGGGGGTTTGGTGACTCTATTCGGGTGGTGATCGAAGCCCGGGAGGGGACCATTTTCAATGCCAGCTATCTGGATACTCTGGCGCGAATCAATGATGAAATATTTATTCTGCCAGGTGTTGACCGGCCGTGGATGAAATCCATTTTTACTCCTGTCGTCCGCTGGACCGAAGTGACTGAAGAAGGGTTCTCGGGGGGGCCTGTGCTGCCGAATGATTACGATGGCAGTACGAAGAGTATCAGTGAGCTACGACTCAATATCACCAGGGCAAATGTGGTTGGCAGTCTGGTTGCCAATGACTATCGTTCAAGCATGATAGTTGTGCCGCTGATGGGGCTGGATCCTGAGGGTAACCCGATTGACTATAAAGTGCTGGCTGACGCCATTGAGGATATCCGTGAGCGATATACGAGTAGCGCAGAGCACGACGTTAATATTTATGTGATCGGTTTTGCCAAGCTGACTGGTGATCTGATCAACGGGCTGAACCAGGTTATGCTGTTCTTCCTTGCTGCGGCCATTATCGCGGTGGTGATTATTTACAGTTACACACGCTGCATGCGCAGTTCCCTGCTGGTGTTGTCCTGCTCCATCGTGGCGGTGGTCTGGCAGCTGGGTGCGGTAACCCTGCTGGGTTATGATCTGGACCCCTTCTCCATGCTGGTACCCTTCCTGGTGGTGGCTATCGGTGTGAGTCATGGTGCCCAGAAGATGAACGGCATCATGCAGGATATCGGTCGTGGCACTCACAGGATAGTGGCCGCACGCTTCACCTTCCGTCGTCTGTTCCTGCCGGGCCTGACCGCACTGCTGGCGGACGTGGTCGGCTTTGCAGTACTGATGATCATCGATATTCCGGTGATCCGTGACCTCGCTCTGACCGCCAGTATCGGGGTGGGTGTGTTGATCTTTACCAACCTGATTCTGGTGCCGGTACTGCTGTCCTATATAGGTGTCAGCCCGAAGGCTGCCCAGCGCAGTCTGCAGGTGGAGCAGCGTCGTCCTGGTGCGCTCTGGCGCTTCCTCGCGCTGTTCACCCGGCGCAGCTGGGCAGTGGTTTCCATTGCGGTGGCAGCGGTACTGCTGGCCTGGGGTGTGCACATGTCGACCAAGCTGGAGATCGGTGACCTGGATGCCGGCGCCCCGGAGCTGCGCCCTGACTCACGTTACAACATGGATAACGCCTACATCACCTCGCACTACGGTATTTCCAGTGATGTGTTTGCGGTCATGGTGAAAACGCCCGAAGATGGATGCCGCAGTTTTGCGGCCCTGACAGAGGTGGATCGTTTGTCCTGGAAGTTGGCGCAGGTTCCCGGCGTGCAACACACGGCCTCCCTGGCGGATACCGTGCGCAACTATACCTCCGGGATGTTTGAGGGTAACCCCAAATGGGCAACTGTCAGTGATAACCAAGGCCTGATCGATGCGCAGATCGGTAACGCAGTTTCCTGGAACTCGGAGTTTCTTAATACACACTGCAGCATGACCCCGGTGCTGGCTTACCTGTCTGATCACAAGGCCGATACGCTGGAT
>JAAYHO010000172.1 GCA_012735335.1 Gammaproteobacteria bacterium | reverse complement strand
CAGCTCAACCAGGCCTTGAACCTGCTCAAGGGACTGAATATCGCCCGTAATCGATGAGTTACCTGCGCTGGGCCCTGCCCGGGCTGCTGGCACTGCTGGCAGCCTGCAGCGAGCCGGAACCACCTCCACCCGAACCGCCACAGGATATTACTCCTGTCCCGACGCTGGACGCAGCGGCCCAGCGCCAGGCCGATGCGGCCTATTACAACCAGCTGCGCGCCCGCTGGCTGGAGCTGGAACATGCCGAGCGCAGCAGTCCCGAGCCCGAAACGGAGCAGCCGGTTGTCGCGGTACCGCCCGCAGAGAGAAAACCGCCAGTACCTGCTGCGCCAGTGCCGTCAGGTGCCACGCCTGCACTGGCCATCGTCATCGATGATGTGGGCCACAACCTGCACCATGGGCGGCGCTTGCTGGCGCTGCCCGCCCCGGTCACCCTGGCGATTCTCCCGCACACCCAGGCCGCCCAGCGCCTGGCCGAAGAAGCCGCCGCCCAGGGGCGCAGCGTGATACTGCACCAGCCGATGGAAAACGGTGCCGGGTTGTCCATCGGTCCGGGCGGGCTGTACAACGGCATGCAGCCCGATGAGCTGCGCCAGGTGCTGCAGAACAACCTCGACAGCTTTGCCCCCATTCTCGGCCTCAACAACCATATGGGCAGCCGTCTGACCGCCGAGCGGCAGGCCATGGACGAGGTGATGCAGGTACTGCGCGAGCGCAACCTGTTCTTTATCGACAGCCGCACCACCCACCACACCCAGGCCGCCTTTGCCGCCGAAGCCGCCGGTGTACCGCACCTGTCCCGGGATGTGTTCCTCGATAACGACCGCGATCCCGCCGCCATCGCCCGCGCCTTCAGCCGCGCCTTGGACGTGGCGAGGCGCGAGGGCAGAGCCCTGCTGATCGGCCACCCCTACCCGCAGACGCTGGAGTTTCTGGAGTGGCGGCTGGCGGGGGATCTGCTGGCAGAGGAGGGCGTTGAGGTGGTGGACGTGGTGGAGCTGCTGGGGCGGGAGTGAGTGGCGGCTGGCTCCCCCTCTCCCCAGCCCTCTCCCACAAGGGGAGAGGGGGCGGTCCGTAGAGCAGATTAACTTTCCACGCTCTTCTGTAGATGTTGCAAAATGGCTCGGAGCACCCTGCTCGAGTCACCCCTCTCCCCACGCGGGAGAGGGGTGGGGGGAGTGTTTCAGAGCCGTACTTCAATCCCCCGCTCAGCCAGATACGCCTTGGCCTGGGGAATGGTGTATTCGCCGAAGTGGAAGATGCTCGCTGCCAGCACCGCATCAGCACCGCCGATGAGAATGCCGTCAGCCAGGTGCTGCAGGTTGCCCACGCCGCCGGAGGCGATCACCGGTACGCCCACCGCATCGCTGATGGCCCGGGTCACACCCAGGTCGTAGCCGTTCTTCACGCCGTCCTGATCCATGCTGGTCAGCAGTATCTCGCCCGCGCCGAGGGCTTCCATCTTCTTCGCCCACTCCACTGCATCCAACCCGGTGGGCTTGCGCCCGCCGTGGGTGAAGATTTCCCAGCGGCCCGGCTCATCGGGGCCGGATACGCGCTTGGCGTCGATGGCCACCACGATGCACTGGGAGCCGAAACGGTCAGCCGCCTCGCCGACGAAGTCCGGGTTGAATACCGCCGCGGAGTTGATCGAGACCTTGTCCGCACCGGCATTCAGCAGGTTGCGGATGTCCTGCACGGTGCGCACGCCACCGCCCACGGTCAGCGGAATGAAGATCTCGCTGGCCATGCGCTCGACGGTATGCAGGGTGGTGTCACGACCCTCGTGGGTGGCGGTGATGTCGAGAAAGGTGATCTCATCCGCGCCCTGCTCGTTGTAGCGGCGGGCGATTTCCACCGGGTCGCCGGCGTCGCGGATATCGACGAATTTCACACCCTTGACCACACGGCCATTTTCCACGTCCAGGCAGGGGATGATGCGTTTGGCCAGCGTCATGTCAGTTCTCCGGGGTTGAATACAATTGTCTTGTGGCTGGTGGTCCAGGCCCATGGATTGCCGCGTCGCTGCGCTCCTCGCAATGACGAAAGAGGAGCATGCGCCACCTTATCCTGAGCCCACAACTGCGCCGTGAGCCCACTGTCCGTCATTGCGAGACGCAGGCTTGGCGTTCCGCAAACGGAAGTATTGTTCATCTTGCCGCGTTGCTACATACCTTGCCATGGTGATGAGCCGCATACACCATGGCACTGTGAACCCACTCCCGTCATTGCGAGCCGAAGGCGCGGCAATCCATCGGGCGGGCGGTGCCTTCGTGGTACCGAATCTCAGCGCTGGGCGGCGTCACACAGCGCCTGGGCTTCGGCTACATCCAAGGTGCCTTCGTAGATGGCACGGCCGGTGATGGCGCCCATGATGCCCGGGGCGCGTGCGTCCAGCAGTTGCTGGATGTCACCCAGGTTGTGGATGCCGCCGGAGGCGATCACCGGGATGCTGGTGGCGTTGGCCAGGGCCGCGGTGGCTTCCACGTTGCAGCCCTGCATCATGCCGTCCTTGGCGATGTCGGTGTAGACGATCGCCGAGACGCCATCGGCCTCGAAGCGCTTGGCCAGGTCGATCACCTGCAGCTCGCTGACCTCGGCCCAGCCGTCGGTGGCAACGAAGCCATCCTTGGCGTCCAGACCGACAATCACCTTGCCCGGGAAGGCGCGGCAGGCCTCGCCGACGAATTCCGGCTCCTTCACCGCCTTGGTGCCGATGATCACGTAGCTGACCCCGGCGCGCACATAGTGCTCGATGGTTTCCAGGCTGCGGATGCCACCGCCGATCTGGATCGGCAGATCCGGGTAGCGCTTGGCGATGGCGGTGACTACCTCACCATTGACCGGTTTGCCCTCGAAGGCGCCGTTCAGATCGACCAGGTGCAGACGGCGGCAACCGGCCTCGACCCATTTGGCGGCCATGGCCACCGGGTCGTCGGAGAATACCGTGGCATCGTCCATCAGACCCTGGCGCAGGCGCACGCAGGCACCGTCCTTCAGATCGATAGCGGGAATAATCAGCATGTCTTTTTCCTTGGTTTACCAGCGCCCGTCCCAGGCCAGAAAGTTCTGCAGCAGTTGCAGGCCGTTGGTATGGCTCTTTTCCGGGTGAAACTGGGTAGCGAAAATATTGTCCTGGGCCAGTGCGGCGGCAAAATCCACGCCGTAATGGCAGCGACCGGCCATCTGTGTCGACTTGCCCGGACGCGCGTAATAACTGTGTACAAAGTAGAAGCGGGCATCCTGCTCGATACGGTGCCACAGCGGGTGGTCGATGGTCTGCTTGACCTGATTCCAGCCCATGTGCGGCACCTTGAGGCGCTGGTCCTGCTCGCGCAGCTCGTCACCGAAGTAGTGCACGCCGCCGGGGAACAGGCCGAGAGCGTCCACCCCGCCATTTTCTTCGCTGTGCTCGAGCAGCATCTGCATGCCGACGCAGATGCCCAGCAGGGGCTTTTCCTCGACCAGTTGGCGAACCACCTGATCCAGCCCCAGCTGGCGCAGACCGCTGATGCAGTCGCGGATGGCGCCCACCCCGGGCAGAACGACCCGGTCGGCATCCAGAATCTGCTGTGGCTCGCTGGTGATCAGCACCTGGCGAGCGCCAGCATGTTCCAGTGCCTTGGCAACCGAATGCAGGTTGCCCATGCCGTAATCAATGACGGCAACTGATCCCATTTACAGCGAACCCTTGGTCGACGGGATGCGGTCACCCATGCGCGGGTCGACTTCTATCGCCATGCGCAGGGCGCGGCCGAAGGCCTTGAACACCGTCTCGATCTGGTGGTGGGTGTTGATGCCACGCAGGTTGTCGATGTGCAGGGTTACCAGTGCGTGGTTGACGAAGCCCTGGAAGAACTCCTGGAACAGATCCACGTCAAACCGGCCGACCACGGCACGGGTATAGGGCACATGCATCTGCAGGCCGGGGCGGCCGGAGAAGTCCAGCGCCACGCGGGACAGGGCTTCGTCCATCGGCACATAGGAATGGCCGTAGCGGCGGATGCCCTTCTTGTCGCCGACTGCCTTGGCAAAGGCCTGGCCGAGGGTGATGCCGACGTCTTCCACGGTGTGGTGGTCGTCAATGTGCAGATCGCCACGACATTCGATGTGCATGTCGATCAGGCCATGGCGGGCTACCTGATCCAGCATGTGTTCGAGGAACGGAACGCCAATATCAAAGTGTGCCTGGCCGCTGCCGTCCAGGTTGATTTCCACCTTGATCTGGGTTTCCGAGGTGTTGCGCTCGACACTTGCCTTGCGCTGCTCCATGGCCTTTCTCCACAAATATTTCATACAGGGGCGGGCATTATACGTGTAGCCCGTGGTCTGGGGCTATAGAAAGGCTGGTCAGTGGCAAGCTGACCCGACAAGCTTTACCCTGTAAACATTCTGATTCAGCGGGAGTGACCATGAAAAAACTAGCCGGGATTGTCGGTCTGGCAGTGCTCGCCCTTGTCATTCTGGCGGTCGGGGCGCTGTTCTTCCTGACCCGCCTGTTCGACCCCAATGACTACAAGGAGCAGATCCAGCAGGCCGCGCGGGAGCAGGCCAATATCGAGCTGACCCTGGGTGGGGATATCGGTTGGTCACTGTTTCCCTGGCTGGGTATCGAATTGAAGCAGGTGGGGATTGCCCCGGTCGAGCAGCCCGATCAGCCGCTGGCCGAGGTCGGCAGCATGGGCCTGGGTGTGGAAGTGCTACCGCTGCTGCGCCGTCAGTTGCGCATGAGCGATGTGATCCTCGACAGCATCAACCTGAATCTGCGGGTGGATGAGCAGGGTGTGGCCAACTGGGCGGGTATCGGCCCGCAGAGCGATCCGCAGGCCGCCGCCGAGGCCGCCGAAGAAGGGCGCGCCGCTGCCGAGCAAGAGGCGGATGAGCATGGCCGCCTGGATGTCACCGTGCAGAGCGTGCGCATCACCAATGCCCGTATCGAATACAGCAACCGCCAGAGCGATCAGCATCTGCTGCTGGAGGAGGTCAACCTGCGTACCGGTGCGCTGCTGGAAGATCAGCCTTTCGATGTGGAGTTTCTCGGGTTGTTGGTCACCAGTCAGCCGGCCATGCGGGCACGGATCGACCTGAAGACCGTCGCCAGTTTCAGTCTGGAGCAGCAGCGCTATCAGCTGGATGGTTTTGATCTGACCCTGGATGCCAGCGGCGACCCCTTCAATGGCCGTGCCGTGGGCATGCGCGTGCAGGGTGACAGCGTGATCGATCTGGCTGCCCAGACCGCCGAGCTGAAGCAACTGCGGCTGGCCCTGGCCGATCTGCGTGCCACTGGTGAGCTGACCGCCAGCCAGCTGGACAGCGACCTGCAACTGGCCGGTCGCATCAATGTGGCGGAGTTCGACGCCCGGGCGCTGGTTCACGCGCTGGGCCAGCAACTGCCGGAGATGGCCCAGGCTAACGCCCTGAGCAAGGTGGCGCTGAGCGCTGCCATCCAGGGCAGCAGCACCAGCCTGATGCTGCAGGACATGCAACTGCTGGTGGATGGCACCGAGCTGGCGGGCAGCATGGGTCTGGCAGACTTCGAGAAGCAGGCGCTGCGTTTTGACCTGTCCGGCAGCAAGCTGAACATCGACCATTATCTGCCACCCGCAGATACCGCATCCGCCCCGGCGGGCGCGCCTGCTCAGGGCGGCAGCACTTCCCAGACCGCCCCCGAGCCCTGGAGCAGCGAGCCGATCCTGCCCATGGAAACCCTGGCCGGTCTGAACGTGAAGGGCAGTCTGGACATGCAGCAGGTGCAGCTCACCGGCCAGAGCATCAGTCCGTTCAAAATGGCACTGGAAGCCGAAGACGGCACCCTGCGCCTGCGCCAGTTCGAGGGCGGGGTGTTTGGTGGCCAGTTCGCGGCCAGTGCGACCATCGGGGCAGGGCGCAATCCCGCGCCGCTGACGCTGACCGTCAAGCTGACCGGCATGGACTCCCAGGCCCTGCAACAGGCCTACGACATGCCCGAACAGGTACGCGGGCTGCTGAATCTGGACATGAACATCAAGACCCAAGGCAACAGCATGCGCCACTGGATCAACGGGCTGAACGGTGATGTGCGTTTTGATGTGGGCAACGGCGCGCTGCTCGGGGTGAACCTGGAGCAGAAACTGTGTCAGGCGATTGCCCTGGCCAACCGCGAAGCTCTGAGCGCCGACTTCGGTGCGGAAAATACGCCCTTCAACAAACTGAGCGGCAGCTTCAAACTGGTCAACGGCACGGTGCAGAGTCGCGATCTGGTCGCTGCGCTGCCGGGCATCACCGCCCGGGGCAACGGTGATATCAACCTGCCGGATCAGCGCCTCAACTACGGTGTCGGTCTGCATCTGGAAGGGGATCAGCGCGAGATGCCAGACCCGGCCTGCCGGATCAACGAGCGCTACGTCGGCATCGAATGGCCGCTGCGCTGCGAGGGCTATCTGCATAATGCAGCCAAGAGCTGCGGGGTGGATACCCAGGGTGTCACCCGGATTGCCGGTCAGTTGCTGCGCAACGAAGCCGAGCGCAAGATCGGTGACAAGGTCGGGGAAAAGCTCGAAGAGAAATTGGGCGAGCAGGCACCCGCCGTGCGGGATGCCATCAGAGGATTGTTCAATCGGTGAGTGACGAATTTTCCCGGGCGGTACTGGCCTGGTATGACCAGTTCGGGCGCAAGGACCTGCCCTGGCAGCAGGACATGACGCCGTACCGCGTCTGGGTATCGGAAATCATGCTGCAACAGACCCAGGTCGCCACGGTGATCCCCTACTACCAGCGCTTCATGCAGGTGCTGCCGGATGTCCAGGCGCTGGCTGCTGCCGAGGCGGACGAGGTGCTGCACCTGTGGACCGGGCTGGGCTACTACAGCCGGGCACGCAACCTGCACAAGACCGCGCAGCGGGTGGTGAGCGAGCATGGCGGCGAGTTTCCCCCCAGTGTCGAAGGCTTGGTCGAGCTGCCCGGTATCGGTCGCTCCACCGCCGGGGCCATCGCCAGTCTGAGCATGAATCTGCGCGCGCCGATTCTGGATGGCAACGTCAAACGGGTGCTGGCCCGCTATCATGCGGTAGAAGGCTGGCCGGGGGAGAAGGCGGTACAGGATCGGCTGTGGCAGGTGGCCGAGCGCTACACCCCGCAGCAACGCTTCGGCCACTACACTCAGGCGATGATGGATCTCGGGGCCACGCTCTGCACCCGCAGCAAACCCTCCTGCCTGCTGTGCCCGGTGCAGGCCGGTTGCGAGGCGCGCAGGCTGGGGCAGCCCACCGTCTACCCGCACTCCAAGCCGCGCAAGGCGCTGCCGGTGCGCCAGTGCCTGATGCCGCTGCTGGTCAATCAGGACGGCGATATCTGGCTGCAACGACGCCCCGACAGCGGCCTGTGGGGCGGGCTCTGGTGTCCGCCGCAGCTGGAGGATCAGGCCGAGCTGGATGCGCTGCTGGCCGGGCTGGGCTGGCAGGCGCAGCAGCAACAGACGCTGGAGCCGCTGCGGCATACCTTCAGTCATTTTCATCTGGACATACAGCCGCTGCTGGTGCGGGTGCTGCCGTCGCCCGGCGTGGCCGAAGCCGGGCAGGTCTGGTATAACCTGCGCCAACCGACCCGCCTGGGGCTGGCCGCCCCGGTCAGCAAACTGCTCAAACGGGTTGAACAACTGGTTGCCTGAGAGGAGATAGCCCATGTCGCGTACAGTGCTTTGTCGCAAATACAAACAGGAACTGCCGGGCCTGGAGCGTCCGCCTTATCCGGGCCCCAAGGGTGAAGCCATTTTCAACGAGGTCTCGAAAAAGGCCTGGGACGAATGGCAGGCGCACCAGACCATGCTGATCAACGAGCGTCGCCTGAACATGATGGATGCCGAGGATCGCAAGTTCATCCAGCAGGAGATGGACAAGTTTCTCGCCGGTGAAGAATACGCCCAGGCCGAGGGTTATGTGCCCCCGTCCGCCTAAGCGGCTGAAAAAAGTAAAAATATTTCGCAACGACGCTTGACATGCAGGGCCTTGAATCGTTTAATAGCGCCCCGTTGCCCGGGTAGCTCAGTCGGTAGAGCAGGGGATTGAAAATCCCCGTGTCGGCGGTTCGATTCCGTCCCCGGGCACCATTATTCCAAGCCCGCTGGCTAACCCCCAGCGGGCTTTTTTATTGGCGTTGCCGGTCGGGCTTCCAAAACGACTTATTGGTCATATCCCGCAGCTGTGCTAGCTTTGCGGCATTGCTTCAAATTGGATAACTTTACGTGACACCTCCCGCTCTCGAAGTGCGTAACCTGCACAAGCGCTATGGCGACCTTGAAGTGCTCAAGGGCGTGAACCTGGCGGCCCGTGATGGCGACGTCATTTCCATTCTGGGTTCTTCCGGTTCCGGTAAAAGTACCCTGCTGCGCTGCATCAATCTGCTGGAAAACCCCCATCAGGGGCAGATCCTGGTTGCCGGTGAAGAACTCAAGCTCAAACCCCGTCGCGATGGCGCACTGGTGGCTGCGGACAACGCGCAGATCAACCGCCTGCGGGCGCGGGTCGGTTTCGTGTTCCAGAGTTTCAACCTGTGGCCGCACATGACCATCCTCGACAACATCATCGAGGCGCCGCGGCGGGTGCTGGGCCAGTCCAAGGCCGATGCCATTGCCGCCGCCGAGGTGTTTCTGGAGAAGGTCGGCATCGCCGACAAGCGCCATGCCTTTCCCGCACAGCTGTCCGGTGGCCAGCAGCAGCGCGCGGCCATTGCCCGGACCCTGGCGATGAAGCCGCAGGTGATCCTGTTCGACGAGCCGACCTCGGCACTCGACCCGGAGATGGTCAATGAGGTGTTGATGGTAATCAGGGCGCTGGCTGACGAAGGCCGTACTATGCTGTTGGTTACCCACGAGATGGGCTTTGCCCGGCAGGTATCCAGTCAGGTGGTCTTCCTGCACCAGGGCCAGGTGGAAGAAATGGGGACGCCGGAACAGGTATTCGATAACCCCCAATCAGAGCGTTGCAGACAGTTCATGTCCAGCCATAAGAAGGAGCAGTATCGATGAAAAGCTACAAGGCAGTTCTTCTGGCGGCCCTGGCCGCAGTATTCCTCGGTGGTCAGGCAGTAGCAGCTGACAAGCTGCGAATCGGTACCGAAGGTGCCTATCCTCCCTTCAACGAAATCGACAACACCGGTACCGCAATAGGCTTCGACCTCGATATTGCCCACGCCCTGTGCGAGAAGATGGGTGCCGAGTGTAGTGTGGTCACCTCCGACTGGGACGGCATCATCCCGGCGCTGAACACCCGCCGCTTCGACTTCCTGGTCGCCTCCATGTCGATCACCGACGAGCGCAAGCGCGCTGTCGACTTCACCGATCCCTACTACACCAACAAGCTGCAGTTCGTTGCACCGAAGAAAAGCGATTTCACCGTGGACAACGCCTATCTGAAGGGCAAGACCATTGGTGCCCAGCGGGCCACCATCGCTGGTCAGTGGCTGGAAGAGAACCTCGGTGACGTGGTCAGCATCCGCCTGTACGACACCCAGGAGAACGCCTACCTGGACATGGCCTCCGGCCGCATAGACGGCGTACTGGCTGACGTGTTCGTGCAGTACGAATGGCTGCAGAGCAGCACCGGTGAAGACTTCGAGTTCAAGGGCGAGCCGGTATTCGATGACGACGTGATCGGTATTGCCGTACGCAAGGGCGACCCGCTGCGTGAGCGTCTGAATGAGGCTCTGGAAGCCATCATCGAAGACGGCACCTACGAAAAGATCAACGCCAAGTACTTCCCCTTCAGCATTCGCTGATGGCTGGCCGGGCCCTGCGGGGCCCGGTTACCCATACCAGACCCGATACTCATGCCTGACTTACAAGGATTCGGTCCAGCCCTCCTCGAAGGGACCTGGATGACCATTCGCCTGTCCCTGGCCTCGGTTGCCCTCGGCCTGCTGCTGGGCCTGCTCGGTGCCAGCGCCAAGGTATCCGGCAACCTTGCCCTGCGCGGCGTCGGCGGCTTCTACACCTCGGTGGTTCGCGGCGTGCCGGAAACACTCTGGGTGTTGATGGCCTTCTACGGCACCACCTCGATGATGAACTGGCTGGGCAGCCACTTCGGCAACCCCTACCTGACCCTCAGCCCCTTTGCCGCCGGCACCATCGCCCTGGGACTGTGCTTCGGTGCCTATGCCACCGAGGTGTTCCGTGGCGCGCTGCTGTCGCTGCACCCGGGTCAGCGTGAAGCCGGGCTGGCGCTGGGCATGTCGCGTCTGCGCATCTTCTGGCGCATCACCCTGCCGCAGCTGTGGCGGGTAGCGCTGCCCGGTCTGGGCAACCTGTATCTGATCATGCTCAAGGACACCGCGCTGGTCTCGCTGATCTCGCTGGAAGAGATCATGCGCAAGGCGCAGGTAGCCGCCAACTCGACCAAGGAACCCTTCACCTTCTACTTCATGGCGGCACTCATCTATCTGGGGCTGACCGTCATCATCATGGCCGCGCTGCACTGGTTCGAGTACCGCGCCAACCGTGGCTATGCGAGGACCGAACTGTGACCTGGGCCGAACGTTGGGAAATGATCGTACGCTGGGCGCCGATGCTGTGGGACGGCACCCTGCTGACCCTGCAGCTGGTAGGCATCGCCGTGGTGGTCGGGCTGTTCTTCGCCATCCCGCTGGGACTGGCCCGGGCCTCGCGGCACTGGTACATCCGCGCGCTGCCGTACAGCTATATCTTCTTCTTCCGTGGTACTCCGCTGCTGCTGCAGCTGTTCCTGGTGTACTACGGCCTGTCGCAGTTCGATGTGGTGCGCGACAGCGTGCTCTGGCCCTATCTGCGTGAACCCTACTGGTGCGCGCTGATCACCATGACCCTGCACACCGCCGCCTATATCGCCGAGATCCTGCGTGGCGCGATTCAGGCGGTACCGCCGGGTGAAGTGGAAGCGGCGAGGGCGCTGGGCATGTCCAAGCGTCAGGCCCTGCAGCACATCATCCTGCCCCGCGCCATCCGCATCGGCCTGCCTGCCTACGGCAACGAGATCATCCTCATGCTCAAGGCCAGCGCCGTGGTTTACACAGTGACCCTGCTG
>JAAYHO010000171.1 GCA_012735335.1 Gammaproteobacteria bacterium | reverse complement strand
CGGTCGCCGGGTATCCATACGGTCAATGGGGCAAGCCAGAACGGTGCCGATTTGTCATAGTAGGCAAAACTACAAGGGGCACTTCTCATGCTACGAAGCGAACAGCACATTCTGGACGTCAACGATATCCAGCTCAGCGTCCACGTCGCCGGTCCGGTCGATGGGCAACCGGTCTGGCTGCTGCACGGCTTTCCCGAATGCTGGTACTCCTGGCGACACCAGATGCAGACGCTGGCCGAGGCCGGTTACCGCGCCTTCGCCCCGGAAATGCGCGGCTATGGCCGCAGCAGCGCCCCCGCCGCGATCGAGGCCTACGATATCCCGACCATCTGCAGCGATATCCAGCGAGCGATGGATCATTTCGGTCATCAGCAGGTCGCCATGGTCGGACATGACTGGGGCGCTAATATCGCCTGGTATCTGGCCCTGCTCGAACCACGGGTGAAGGTGGTCTGCGGCATGTCGGTGCCCTTCGGCGGACGCCCCAAACGCCCGGCAATCGACATGATGCGCGAGCGCTTCAAGGACCAGTTCCTGTATATCCTCTACTTCCAGGAACCCGGCCCCGCCGAGGCCGAACTGGAAGCCGATATCCCCCGCACCCTGCGTATCCTCATGCACGGCCGCCCCTCGGCGGGCAACGGCCTGATCTCCGACAAGCCAGCCGACTCCCGCTGGCTGGATGACTATATCGACCCCGAAGTACCACCGAGCTGGTGTCCGCCGGAGGCCTTTGACGTGTATGTGGAAACCTACCTCGACAACGGCTTCCACGGGCCGATCAACTGGTACCGCAACTATGAACGCAACTGGGAACTGACCGCTGATCTGGCGGGCAAACAGATCGAGCAACCGGCGCTGTTCATCATCGGCGACCGCGACCCGGTGGCCAAGCTGGAAAGCTACACCATCGAACGCATGCCCCAGGTGGTGCCGAAGGTCGAGCAGCACGTCATCGAACGCTGCGGCCACTGGGTACAGAGCCAGAAGCCGGAACAGGTCAACCCGCTGCTGCTGGATTTTCTGCAGCGGCATTACTGATGGAGTGCCGGGTTCCGTCCCGGCAAGTCAGGGCGTGCCGAGATGCAACCCCCGGGAGGGACGAGCACCAGCTCGTCCATGCGGGGCTATTGGATGGCACGGCGTTTCAAGCCAGGCCGCTCATCGAGCTGGTGCTCGACGTTCCCGGGAAACCGTGCACTCCCGGGAACCCGTAGGAGCTCCGCCCCGGAGCGAAAGCAGCCCACTCCACTGGCCCCAACCACCCTGAATAGGTATAGTACGCACCGTCGTCAATCCCGGCGGCATGGGTTCCCTAACCCCATCATCAAAAAGGTGACACATGACCATTACCCCCCCTGCGCATCTGCGTAAAGCCCTGGCGTGGCTGATCGCCTTTCACGTGCTGATCATCATCGCCAGCAACTATCTGGTGCAACTGCCCTTCACCCTGTTCGGTTTCCATACCACCTGGGGTGCATTCAGCTTTCCGTTCATCTTCCTGGCCAGCGACCTGACCGTGCGTCTGCTCGGCAAGCAGACCGCGAGGCGAGTCATCGCCCGGGTCATGCTGCCGGCACTGCTGGTGTCCTACGTGGTCTCGGTGCTGTTTCAGGAAGGTGCCTTCCACGGCTTCGAGGCCCTGGGGCAGTTCAACAGCTTCGTGCTGCGCATTTCCCTGGCCAGCTTCATGGCCTACGTCTGCGGCCAGTTGCTGGATATCCAGGTATTCGACCGCCTGCGCCAACTGCGCCAGTGGTGGATAGCCCCCAGCGCCTCGATGATCATCGGCAACCTGCTGGACACCTTCGTGTTCTTCTCGGTCGCCTTCTGGCGCAGCAGCAACGAGTTCATGGCCGCCAACTGGATGGAAATCGCCGCCGTGGACTACGCCACCAAGGTGGTGGTATGCATCATGCTGTTCGTACCGCTGTACGGACTGGTACTGAACGCCATCCTGCGGCTGATTGCCGGAAGGCAGGCCGCAGCAGTCTGAGCCTCATGGATGCCGCGTCGCTACGCTCCTCGCAATCCCTTTATATGACGGAGGAGTGCAGCAGTACCGCAAGGAACCGGCATCCCCCTTCACCGTCATTGCGAGCGAAGCGCGGCAATCCAGTGCGTGCCGGAAATACCGAGCCCCATGGATTGCCACGTCGCTGCGCTCCTCGCAATGACGATTGATGCACACTTTCGACCTCCAGCGCTTGCTTGCCCCCCGCCCGCTGACCACAGTGCCCGCTGACTCAACAGCAGGGAAGCCACGTCATGCGCCCATGGATCATCATCAGCCTGTGCCTGGCCGTCCCGCTGGCCGGTGCCGATTGCCCCGAACCCAGCGCAGCCACCCGCGCCGAAATGAGTCGCCTCGCCGTTCAGGTCCAACAGTGGGACCAGGCCTACCATGAGCGCGGCCAATCCCTGGTGGCCGACGATATCTACGACCAGGCACGGCTGCGACTGCAGCACTGGCAGCAGTGCACCGGCCAGCAAACCCCGCCCCACCACCTGCCCGCAGGCAGACAGCTCCATCCGGTTGCCCAGACCGGCCTGGACAAGCTCCACACGGCGGAGCAGGCGCGCCAGTGGATCAGCCAGCGCCAGCAACAGCAGCTGTGGATCCAGCCCAAGGTGGACGGCGTCGCCGTAACCCTGGAATACCACCAAGGCAGACTAGCCCGAGCCATCAGTCGCGGCGACGGCGTGCATGGGCAGGATTGGACAGACCACGCCCGGCGCATCCCCGCCATACCCCAACTCTGGCCCGAGCCGCTGGATACGGTGCTGCAGGGTGAGCTGTACTGGCGACTGGATCAGCATATTCAGCAGCGCGACGGGGGTGTCGGAGCCCGGGGGCGGATTGCCGGGCTGATGAACCGTCAGCGAATCGATGATACGGACCTGTCCGGTATCGGCCTGTTTGTCTGGGACTGGCCCAATGGACCGGAAGCGATGGATGCGCGCCTTGAGTTGCTTACCCGCGCCGGGCTGGATACGGCCCGCTACACCCTGCTCGTCGACAACTACAAAACAGCCGAAACCCAGCACCAGTACTGGTACAGCCAGCCACTGCCGTTTGCCACTGATGGCGTGGTGCTGCGCCAGAGCCAGCGACCACCAGCCAGTCAGTGGCAGGCCAGCACTCCGCACTGGGCAGTGGCCTGGAAGCACCCCGCGCAGGCCGCTCTGACCCGGGTCGAGGCCGTGCAGTTCAGCATCGGCCGCAGCGGGCGCGTCACCCCGGTGTTGCAGCTGGAGCCGGTGCAACTGGATGACCGCCGTATCACCCGCACCAGCCTCGGCTCCCTGCGGCGCTGGCAGGAGCTGGATGTGCTGCCCGGGGATCTGGTGTCGGTGCAGCTGTCCAGCCAGGCCATTCCGCAGTTGCAGCAGGTAATCAGCCGCAGCGACAGTCGCCAGCGCCCTGCCACACCCGACCCCGGACGCTATCACCCACTCAGTTGCTGGACACTGACCGAGGGCTGCCGCGAGCAGTTTCTGGCGCGTCTGAGCTGGCTCAGCAGCCGTAAAGGGCTGGATCTGCCCGGCATTGGGCCGGGCACCTGGACCTGTCTGGCTGATTCGGGTGAGCTGCATGGGCTGTTGGATTGGCTCGATAGGCGAAGTCTGCCGAGCCACTGCGGCAGTCAGTTGGCACAGCAGCTTAGCTCAGCGCAGCAACGCAGCTTTGCGCGCTGGCTACAGGCGCTGGGCATGCCTGCCACAGGTCAGGCTGCACTGCCCGGGCGCTGGGACGATCTGGCAATACGCAGCCGCAGCGAATGGCAGCAGCAACCGGGCATAGGCCCGACCCGGGCGCGGCAACTGGTGGATTTTTTCCAACACCCGGAAGTGCGCAAGCTGCAGGAGCAATTGGCTACGGCGAAGGTGGAGGGGTTTTAGGTGGCGTGGAGTGCACTGGCTTCCCGGGAACGTCGAGCACCAGCTCGATGACGCGGCCGCCCGCAGCACGCGGGACGAGCTGGTGCTCGTCCCTCCCAGGGTGGGACACGGTGCTTCCTGGGCGCACTGGATTGCCGCGCTGCGCTCGCAATGACGATGAATGGGGTGCCAGTCCTCACTGGTACGGGGTAACCTCCTTCATTGCGAGTCGCGCAGCGACACGGCAATCCATGGGGCACGATGTATCCAGCGTCCCACCCGTGTTACTCAGCCGTCAGATACGAAGAGCGCGTCAGCCCCAGGCGCAGCATGTCGAGGTACTTGGCCCGTTCCGCAGCGCTGAGTTTGGCCCCGGCCACCTTGTCCCGATAGCGCGCCACCAGCTCGTCCGGCTCGAAGTGCACGTAGCGCAGCATGTCCTCGATGGTGTCGTGGGTCTCGATGCCGGCGTGGTAGAAGCTGCCATCGTCCCGCAGGTAGACGTTGACCGAGTCGGTATCGCCGAAGAGGTTGTGCATGTCGCCGAGGATTTCCTGGTAGGCGCCGACCATGAATATGCCCAGCAGGTAATCCTCCCCCTCGCGCAGTTCGTGCACCGGCAGGCTGGTTTCGATGCTCTGCTCGTCCACATAGTGGCGGATCTTGCCGTCTGAATCGCAGGTCAGGTCCTGCAGCACCGCCCGGCGCAGGGGCTCTTCGTCCAGCCGGTTGAGCGGCACGATCGGCAGCACCTGATCAATCGCCCAGGTATCCGGCAGGCTCTGGAATACCGAGAAGTTGCAGATGTACTTGTCCGCCATCTTGTCATTGAGCTCATCCAGAACCTGCCTGTGAGAGCGCTGACGGGCTTTTAACAGGGTATGGAGGCGATTGCACAATGCGAAGTAGCATTGCTCGGCCAGCGCCTTCTCAGACAACGTGAGCTTGCCGGCGGCATATTGCTCGGCCACATCGCTCATGCAGTGGGTGGCGCGCCAGTAGGTTTCGGTGACCATCTCGATATCGGTCTGGCCGAGCAATCCGACCAACGCCTGCAGCACCTGAGGGAGTTGCTCGACATCCTCGACCGGCGGCTCCGAGGCGTTGTGCCGCTCCACATCGGTCACCTGCACCACCAGCAGCGCGTGGTGCGCGGTCAACGCCCGGCCGCTCTCGGAGAAGATATGCGGATGCGGCAGCCCCTGCGCCTCGCAGAACTCATGCAGCATCAGCACCACGGTGCGGGCATATTCCTGGATGTCGTAGTTGATCGAGCTGGCGTTGCGCGAGTGGGTGCCGTCGTAGTCGACCCCCAGACCACCGCCCACATCGATATGATCCACCGGCAGGCCCAGCGCCCGCAGCTCGCCGAAGTAGCGGATCGCCTCGCGAAAGCCATGCTGATAGTCCGCCAGATTGGCAATCTGCGAGCCCATGTGGAAATGCAGCAGTCGCACCCCGGCCTCCAGCCCGGCATCGCGGAACTGCTCGACCACCCGCAACAGCTGGGCGGCGGACAGTCCGAACTTGGACTTCTCGCCGCCGGTATCGGCCCACTTGCTCGACGCCAGCGAGGACAGCCGCACCCGCAACCCGACCTGCGGGGTCAGTTGCAGGGCGGCCGCCTCCTCGATCACCAGCCCGACCTCGGACTCCTTCTCGATGACGATGAACACGTTATGCCCGAGCTTCTGCCCAAGCAGCGCCAGACGGATGAACTCGCGGTCCTTGTAGCCATTGCAGACGATGGTGCCGCCCCTCGGAGCCAGCGCCAGTACCGCCATCAGTTCCGGTTTGGAGCCCGCTTCCAGGCCGATGGCCACATCCTCGGTGGCGATGATGTTCTTCACCACCGCCTCCTGCTGGTTGACCTTGATCGGGTACAGCGCGGTGTAGCTGTTTCGGTAACCCAGCTCGGCAATGCTGCGATCAAAGGCCCCGGTCAGCTGCCGCACCCGGTCCTGCAGAATATCCGGGAAACGTACCAGCAACGGCAGATCCAGCCCGGTGCCGCGCAGCTCCTTGACCAGCAGGTGCAGGTCGATGGATTGATCCACATCCGGACGTGGGCGCACCTCGACATTACCTGCCTCGTTCGCGTTGAAGTAGCCCACACCCCAGTGCCGGATGCCATAAACGCTGCGACTGTCTGCAACCGTCCAGGCGGATGCATCCTCTTTGCGCGAAGGCCGCGATAACACCATGAATCACTCCTTGTAACTTCTTCTTGTCTGACCGATCTGTAGCCAGCATAAACCAGTTGCCCATGTATATCCGGGTAGATGCTGCCAATGGGCAGAAAAATATTTTCATTGAATTTTTTCGACCAGAAAGGGGCCAAAAAGGTAGAACCGAGAAAGCGAGTCCGCGCCTATAGCCATGGGGCCTACAGAGAATTTGTCGACAAACATTTAACAGCTGTAAACACTTTGTCATAGTGCGACCTGACCCGTAAGCCACACAAATTGCGGGTTGTGATCGTTTTCCGGATATGTTTATCATGAAAATGAATTTACAAGTAAACATCTGAATAACATGTCTTCTAAAACATTTTCGCTGCGGATACCGCAAGCGACTGATGGACACGCTCTTAACCAGTTGGTGGAGCGCTGCCCGCCTCTGGATACCAATTCCGTCTACTGCAACCTCCTCCAATGTACTGACTTCTCCGCTACCTCCATCGCCGCTGAAAACCCTGAAGGCGAACTGGTAGGTTTCATTTCCGGATACCGCCCCCCTTCCCGCCCCGACACCCTGTTCATCTGGCAAGTTGCCGTGGACGATCGCATGCGCGGTCAGGGCCTGGCCAGCAGCATGCTGCTGGAGCTGATCCGCCGCACCGCCGACGCAGGTGTGCGCTGGCTGGAAACCACCATCTCCCCCGGCAACAACGCCTCCGAAGCCCTGTTTGCCCGAGCCTTCCGGGAGCTGGGGGTTAGCGCCGAGACGCAGGTGCTGTTTGACCGGGCAACCCACTTTGATGGCCTGCACGATGATGAAGTGCTGTACCGCGCTGGTCCTTTCTCTGAAACCGCACTTTCCAATCTTTCCAAGAAAATTCAGGAGTCTGCATGAACACCTTCGAGCAATTCGAACAACACGAGTCCGGTATTCGCAGCTACTGCCGTTCCTTCCCGGTGATCTTCGATCAGGCCCGTGGCGCCGAGCTGATCACCACCGAAGGCAAGACCTATATCGACTTCCTTGCCGGTGCCGGCACGCTTAACTATGGTCACAACCACCCGGTACTGAAGCAGGCGCTGATCGAATACCTGCAGAACGATGGCCTGACCCACGGTCTGGACATGTACTCGGCAGCCAAGGAGCGCTTCCTTGAAGTCTTCCACCGACTGATCCTCGAACCCCGTGGCCTGGACAAGCACGTAGTGCAATTCACCGGCCCCACCGGCACCAACGCCGTCGAGGCGGCGCTGAAACTGGCGCGCAAGGTCACCGGCCGCAGCAACGT
>JAAYHO010000170.1 GCA_012735335.1 Gammaproteobacteria bacterium | reverse complement strand
GCTGGTATCGTTTCTTTACCAGATATGCAGTAAAGCATATCGGCTAGTGTAAAAAAGGTCACCGACATGCGATGACCAAAAAACTTGGTGGAGCTACGCGGGATCGAACCGCGGACCTCTTGCATGCCATGCAAGCGCTCTCCCAGCTGAGCTATAGCCCCGTCGTTCTGGACGGGGCGCATATTAGGGCTCTGGCGGGATACTGTCAACAAATAAATTCAATAAAACAGCGACTTATGGGAAAAACAGCGAATCCCGCGGTCTGCAGCTCTTTACACCAGCTTCTCCCAGGCCTTCACTTCCTTCTTCGACGCTCCGCCCAGCAGTTCCAGCGCCTGGCGCAGGCGGAAGCGGGTCAGGTCCGGGCCGAGGTGGGCCATGGCGTCGAGTACCGAGACCGAGCTGGCCTGGCCGGTGATGGCGACGAACAGCAGCGGCATCAGGTCGCGCAGTTTCAGCTCCATGAGTTCGGCAATCTGCTGGATATTGGCGGTGATGCCGTCCTTGTCCCACTGGCGCAGGGCTTCGAGTTTCCACAGCAGCAGTTGCAGCACCTTGCGCACTTCATCCTGGGACAGTTTCTTGTGGGCAAACTGCTCGACCTGCAGGTCGAGTTTGCCGGTCAGGAAGAAGCCTGCCAGCGGCACCAGTTCACTGAAGGTTTCCACCCTGCTCTGCACCAGCGGCACCATGGGGCGCAGGTAGTCGCTGTTGAGTGCCCACTTCTGTACTGCCTCGACAAAGTCCTGTTCCGGCAGATCGCGGATCCACTGCCCGTTCAGCCAGGCGAGCTTTTCCACGTCGAAGATCGGGCCACCGAGGGAGACGCGCTGGATGTCGAAGTTGTCGACCATTTCGTCCAGCGAGAACTTCTCGCGCTCGTCCGGCATGGACCAGCCCATGCGGCCCAGGTAGTTGAGCAGCGCCTGCGGCAGGTAGCCCATGCGCTGGTAGAAGATGATGCTGGTCGGGTTCTTGCGCTTGGACAGTTTGCTCTTGTCCGGGTTGCGCAGCAGTGGCATGTGGCACAGTTGCGGCATATCCCAGCCGAAGTAGCGGTACAGCAGGATGTGCTTGGGTGCGGAGTTGATCCACTCTTCACCGCGCAGCACGTGGGTGATCTGCATCAGGTGGTCGTCGACGACGTTGGCCAGGTGGTAGGTGGGCAGGCCGTCGGCCTTCATCAGCACCTGCATGTCGACCTGTTCCCAGGGGATCTCGATCTCGCCACGCAGCATGTCGTTGACCACGCATACACCTTGGTGCGGGACTTTCATGCGCACGACATGGGGCTCACCAGCGGCCACGCGCTTTTCCACTTCCTCATCGAACAGTTGCAGACAGTGGCCGTCGTAGCCGGGGGTCTGCTTGTTGGCCATCTGTTCGGCGCGCAGCTGATCCAGACGCTCGGGGGTACAGAAGCAGCGGAACGCGTGGCCCTTGCTGATCAGCTGTTCGCTGTGCTCGCGGTAGATGTCGCTGCGCTCGCTCTGGCGGTAGGGGCCGTGGGGGCCGCCGACGTCCGGACCTTCGTCCCAGTCCAGACCGAGCCAGCGCAGGGAGTCAAGAATCTGCTGCTCGGACTCGGCACTGGAGCGCACCTGGTCGGTATCTTCAATACGCAGGATGAATTTGCCGCCGTGCTGGCGGGCAAAGCACTGGTTGAACAGGGCGATGTAGGCGGTGCCTACGTGGGGGTCTCCGGTGGGTGACGGAGCAATACGGGTACGCACGGTCATGGAATATCTCGATAACAGCGGCCTGCTGGGGCCGGATGACTGATCAGGTTGGGGGCAATTTTACCAGCGGATCATCCTCGGGCTCTACCCCGGCGTTCAGGCGCAGTTCCAGCTGCTCCATCATGTAGTCCAGAAAGGCCTTGACCTTCATGACCTGAAAGCGCCGGGACGGGTACAGAGCATAGAGTTCGGTGGACGGCAGCTGGCAGTTTTCCAGCACCCGGCGCAGCTCACCCTGTTCCACATGGGGCTCGGCAATGAAGGCGGGCACGTTGATGATTCCTGCGCCAGCCAGAGCTGCTTCCCTGGCGAAGGTGATGTTGTTGACTGTGATCGCCTGCTCGACGGCCACACTGATGGATGGCTCCTGGAAATGCCAGCGGCGGCCCTCCTCATCCAGGGTCTGGATGCAGCGGTGCCGGGACAGCTCCTCAGGCCGCTCCGGCACGCCAAACTCTTCCAGGTAGGAAGGGCTGGCGAACAGTTGGCGAGGGCTGATCAGCATCGAGCGCGCAACCAGGCTGGAGTCCTGCGGATGGCCACGCTGAATGGCGATATCCACGCCCTCTTCCAGCGGGTCCACTACCCGCGTCGTCAGTTCGACCTCTATCTGCACCTTCGGGTAGCGGCGCACGAAGCTGCCCACCACGTTACCCAGAAACAGCTGGCCGAACTCAATGGACGAGGTAATCCGCAACAACCCGGTCGGCTCGCTCTGCAGCTGCATGATGGCCTCTTCGGCCTCGGCAAACTCCTGCATGATCTGGCGGCAGCGCTCGTAGTAGGCCTGTCCGACCTCGGTCAACCGCAGCTTGCGGG
>JAAYHO010000169.1 GCA_012735335.1 Gammaproteobacteria bacterium | reverse complement strand
TTGTAGCCCCTTCAGGCTGAATCGAGGAGGAATCAAATTGGAGTCCAATACATGAGTTACGCCAGAATGAGTCAAGGTGCGGCTGAATAGTTTGAGTCACTCGAGCAAACTGTAGCAGCTGCTCGGTGCTTAAGCTAAACGCAGGGCAACTTCAGGGCCCGAACGCCAATGGGGTCTTGCTGGTTTCCCCGGCCACCTCGCGTACCAGGCGCGGCACCAGAAAGCCCGGCAGCCTGGCAAGCATCTCGGCGGCCAATCCACTGGCCGCTCTGTCGTTCACATGAAAATGCTGTGCACCTTTAACGTGATCGAGAACATGCAAATAATAGGGCAAAACGCCATGGTCGCCTAGGGTTTCGCTGAGCGATACCAGATCTTCGATATTGTCGTTAACGCCCTTGAGCAATACAGTCTGGTTCAACAACAGTATTCCTGCCTGTTTCAGGCGATGAATGGCCTGCCCCAGCTCATGGTCCATTTCATTGGCATGATTGCAGTGCAGCACCATGCTCACCGGCAGACGGGTACCGCACAGGGCGTCAATCAGTTCGGCGGTAACCCGTTGCGGAATCACCACCGGCAGCCGTGTATGCACCCGCAGACGGCGTACGTGGGGGATCTCGGCGATCTCCCGGGTCAGCCAGGCCAGACGCTGGTCGGGGGCAGCCAGCGGGTCACCGCCACTGTAGATGACCTCGCGAATGCTCTGATCTGCACGGATATAGTCCAGCGCCTGCTGCCATTGGCTGGTGCTCAGGTTGTTATCCCCGTAGGGAAAGTGGCGGCGAAAACAGTAGCGGCAATTTACCGCGCAGCCGCCGCTGACAATCAGCAGCAGACGGCCATGATATTTGTGGATGATGCCGGGGCGGGCGTTGCTGTGCTGCTCCCCAAGCGGGTCCATGACAAAGCCGGGATGTTCCTGCAACTCCTCTCCCAGCGGCAGCACCTGGCGCAACAGGGGGTCGTTCGGGTCGCCCGGCTGGATGCGGTTCGGGTAGGGTTCAGGCACCCGAAGCGGGAAGTCGGCACTCGCTGCACGGGCACCTTCCAGCAGGGCGGGGTCCAGATTCAGGCGGGTAAGCAGTTGCTTAGGGTCGGTAAGGCTGCCGGCCAGCAGGCTTTGCCAACTGACAGACTCAACAGACGCTGAAGTTCCATGTATCATTAGTCAATTCTGCGCATGGGTGGCAAGTACATCCGTCGGCGTTCGTTGTGAATGCCGGGCCATGACCATGGGTCGGCGCGGTTTCGGATGTATCCGTTCAAACTGTAAGTGGGAAATTTATGGCCAACTATTCTACCAACGAATTCAAGCCGGGTCTTAAGGTAATGCTCGACGGTGATCCTTGTGCGATCCTCGAAAACGAGTTCGTCAAACCGGGCAAAGGGCAGGCATTCAACCGGGTCAAGGTTCGCAACCTGAAGACCGGCCGGGTCAACGAACGTACCTTCAAGTCCGGTGAGAGCCTGGAAGGTGCCGACGTGATGGATCGGGATATGGAATACCTGTACACCGACGGTGAGTTCTGGCACTTCATGGCCACCGACGGCTCCTTCGAGCAGATCGGTGCCGATCAGAAGGCGGTGAGTGATGCCCTCAACTGGATCAAGGAGCAGGTGGTCTACACCGTTACCCTGTACAACGGCGAGCCGATTGCCGTAACTCCGCCGAACTTCGTTGAGCTGGAAGTGGTCGAGACCGATCCGGGCGTACGTGGTGATACCTCCGGCGGCGGCAACAAGCCGGCCAAACTGGTGACCGGCGCTGTAGTCAAGGTGCCGCTGTTCATCAACGTGGGTGATGTGCTCAAGGTCGATACCCGCACATCGGACTACGTCGGCCGTGCCTGACAGGCATCGCTGAAGCAGCACAGCAAACCGGGGCCCAGGCCCCGGTTTTTGTTTATGGCCGTTTTGGAGTACGCATGAGCGATTGGCAACCTACCGCCACCCGGCACAACCTGCAGCGCCGGGCGCAGATCATCAATGGCATTCGCCAGTTCTTCAATCAACGCCAGGTACTGGAAGTGGATACCCCGACGCTGTCTGCTGCTGCGGTCAGTGACCCGCACCTGTTCCCCTTTGCCACCGACTATATCCCCGAGGGTGGTGGCCAGGCGCAGACTCTGTACCTGCACACCTCCCCCGAGTACCCGATGAAACGCCTGCTGGCCGCAGGCAGCGGTTGCATCTGGCAGCTGTGCCGGGTCTATCGCAATGGCGAAAGCGGCCGACGCCACAACCCCGAGTTCAGCATGTTGGAATGGTATCGGTTGGGGTTTGATCACCACCAGCTGATGGATGAGGTGGATGATCTGGTGGACAGCATACTGGGCTGCGGACGTTCCCGGCGGGTGACCTATGCGGCGCTGTTCGAGCAGTATCTGGGGGTGGATATCCATGACTGTGAAATCAGCGAACTGGCCGATCTCGGCCGCCGGCACTGCGACTTTCGTGGTGAGCTGGATACCGATGGCTGGCTGAACCTGCTGTTTTCCCACTGCATTGAGCCACAGCTGCTGGAACCGACCATGGTTTACGCCTTCCCGGCTTCCCAGGCGGCGTTGGCGCGGGTGGTCGAGGGTGATGACCGGGTGCCCAGCGCGGCGCGCTTCGAGTTGTTCATCAAGGGCATGGAGTTGGCCAACGGCTATTTCGAACTGACCGATGCGGGAGAACAGGCCCGGCGCTTTGCTGCCGATCAGCAACTGCGTGAGACCTATCAGCGCCCGTCATTGCCGACCGATCAGCGGCTGATAGCAGCACTGCAGCAGGGGTTGCCTGAGTGTGCTGGGGTGGCGTTGGGGGTAGATCGGCTGGTGATGCTGGCGCTGGATGCGCACAGCATAGATGAGGTGATTGCCTTTCCGTTGGGCAGAGCCTGATTTTTGCACAGACACATAAACACTCACGCAGCGTGATAAATCAAAAATCCCCGGAGTAATACCACCTCCGGGGATTCGGTCTGTCAATCGACAGGTCAGTGAGCCACTGCTCCGGTACGACCGATACCGGTCTGGCTGCGTACGGTCAGGGCGTCGAAGGCGCCGCGTTCGCGCTCGGCACGGGCGGTCTTGTCGGTGATCGAGAAGAACCAGATGGCGATGAAGGCCAGCGGGATGGAGACGATGCCCGGGTTGGGGAAGGGGATGATCGGTTCGGCATTGCCGAATACATCAACCCACACGGTCTTGCTCAGGACCACCCAGAGTGTTGCTACCAGCAGGCCGATAAAGCCGCCGATCACTGCGCCCCGGGTCGTACAGCCACGCCAGGAGATGGACAGTACCAGCACCGGGAAGTTGGCACTGGCGGCGATGGCGAAGGCCAGGCCGACCATGAAGGCCACGTTCTGGTGCTCGAAGATGATGCCCAGCAGGATCGACAGCACCCCCAGTACCAGGATCGAGATCTTCGAGATGCGCATCTGCTGCTTCTCGGTGGCGCGACCCTTGGCGATGACGCTGGCGTACAGGTCATGGGAGATGGACGCTGCGCCGGCCAGTGCCAGCCCGGCGACCACCGCGACGATGGTGGCGAAGGTCACCGCTGCGAGGAAGCCCAGCAGCAGACTGCCGCCCACCGCGTTGGACAGATGCACCGCTGCCATGTTG
>JAAYHO010000002.1 GCA_012735335.1 Gammaproteobacteria bacterium | reverse complement strand
CGGGTGCGGGAGGGCTCGGGGATCGGCCATGCGCTGGAGCGCAGTGGTTATTTCCCGCCCATGACCCTGAGCCTGATCAAGAGTGGCGAGAGCAGCGGGACGCTGGACAAGATGCTAGAGCGCGCCGCCGAAACCCAGGAGCGGGAGCTGGAGGCGCGCATCGCCATGGTCATGGGGGTATTCGAGCCCCTGCTGATCCTGGCAATGGGGGGCGTGGTGCTGATCATCGTATTGGCGATCCTCTTGCCGATTTTCGAACTCAATCAACTGGTTAACTGACATGCAAAGCGTAAAGACAACATCCCTGGCCCAGCGCGGCTTCACCCTGATCGAAGTCATGGTAGTGGTGGTGATCCTCGGCATTCTCGCTGCCGTGGTAGTGCCCCGGGTCATGGACCGGCCGGATCAGGCGCGGACCACCAAGGTGCAGAACGACATCCGCGCCATGGAGAGTGCGCTGAACCTGTACCGTCTGGACAACTTCAACTACCCCACCACCGAGCTGGGCCTGCGTGCGCTGGTCGAGCGGCCCAGCGGCGATGTCGCGCGCAACTGGCGTAACGGCGGCTATATCGACCGCCTGCAGCGTGACCCCTGGGGCAACGACTATCAGTACCTGCGCCCCGGCCGTGATGGCCGCGAGTTCGATCTGTTCAGCCTGGGTGCCGATGGCCGCCCGGGTGGTACCGGCGCTGACGCGGATATTGGTAACTGGAATATTGATGACCCGGACAACAACCAGAACCGCTGAGGCCACAGCCCCCGGCCAGCGCGGCTTCACTCTGATGGAGCTGCTGGTGGTCCTGGTGCTGATCGGCGTGGTGGCTGGTCTGGCGTCCCTGTCCATCGGCGATGGTGCCGAACGCAAGATGCGCAGCGAAGCCGAGCGGCTGGCCGCCATCCTCCGGCTGGCGCGGGATGAGCTGTTGATCACCGGCGAATCGGATCGGGCGCTGGGCCTGCGCCGGGACGGCTACAGCTTTCTGGAACTGGTGGTGCTGGATGACCACACCCGGGAATGGCGACCGCTGGTCGATCCCCAGCTCGGGCCACGCCAGTTCGAGCAGGGTTTGCTGGAACTGCAACTGGAACTGGACGGTGAACGTGCGCCACTGCCGCAGACCGGCGGCTGGCAGCCACATATCCGGCTGGGCAACACCGGCGAGATGACCCCGGCCACCATCAGCCTGCTGGTCCCCGGTCGGGATCTGGTACGCCATATACGTATTGCCCTGGAAGGGCAGGTCGAGGTGCTGGATGCGATTCCGCAGCGCTGATGCGCAGAACGGCTTTACCCTGCTGGAGGTGCTGGTGGCGCTCACCGTGCTGGCCGTGGCGCTGGCTGCCCTGGTCAAGACCGGTGCCGACCATGCGCGTAATACCGCCTACCTGCAGGAGCGCACCCTGGCCCACTGGGCCGGACAGAACCTGCTGACCGAATTCCAGACCGGTATGCGCAACGTCGCCGAAGGCGGGCGCACCGGGGATGTCAGCATGGGCCCCTATCGTTTCGCCTACCGGGTGGACATGCGCGACTACACCGCCAGCACGCCGTTTCCGCTGCCGGCGGTGAAGCGGGTGGACATCCGCCTGTGGCTGGCCGATCAGACCGAAGAAGCGCAGCGGGCCAGAGTCTCCGGATTCCTGCTGCCATGATCCATATCCAGCGCCCGGTAACCGGTCAGCGCGGCTTCACGCTGCTGGAAATGCTTATCGCCATGGCGGTGTTCGCGGTGATGAGCCTGGTCGCCTATCAGGGGCTGCGCGCGGTGCTCACCGCCGACCATGTAACCCGGGAGCAGGCCCAGAGGCTGGCTGATCTGCAAGTCACCCTGAGCGTATTGGAACGGGATCTGGCGCAGGTGGTGGATGTGACCGTGCGGGATGAGTTCGGTGATCCGCTGCCGCCGCTGCGTCTGCGCGCCGGCGGCGAGCATCAACTGCTGGAGCTGGTCCGTGGCGGCGCCGGTGGCGAACAGCGCCTGCGTCGCACCGCCTGGCAGATTACCGAGCGCGGGCTGGAGCGCCGCCTGTGGCCGGGGGTGGATATTGTCGATGTGCAGAGCATGCGCGTCCGGCCCTTTGCCGACCTGGTCGATGAACAGCAGCAACTGGGCATGGACAGCAGCTTCCAGTTCGTGGTGCGCACTGCCTCGGGGCTGGAGCGGGTGGATGCCTGGCCGCTGCCGGACGCCGATCCTGAAGCAGGCGGCCTGCCCATGGCGGTGGAGCTGGTGCTGGATATTCCCGGGCTGGGTGAAGTCCGCCGACTGATGCCGGTGGGCCTGTGAGAAGCACACAGCGGGGCGTGGCGCTGATTACCGCGCTGCTGGTCATGGCGCTGGCGGTAGTGGCTGCGGTGGGCATGGCGGTACGCGGCCAGGCGGATATCCGCCGCACCAGTGCAGTGTTCGAGCGGGATTTTTCCCGTCAGGTGGCGCTGGGGGCGGAGAACATGGTGCTGCAACTGCTGGAAAAGACCAAGGGCCCGGAGGAACTGATCTGGGATAGCTGTCGCTCCCCGGTGTTGCCCTTCGAGGTGGACGGCATCCGCCTGGAGGCCTCGCTGGATGACATGCGCTGTCGCTACAACCTCAATGCCCTGGCCGGTGCCGATGAGGCCGAGCTGGCGGACTTTGCCCGCCTGGTGGACACCGTCGGCCAGCGCAGCGGAGTACGCATGCCGCCCGGCGCGCAACTGGCACTGGCGGTCAGCGACTGGATGAATCCGGAAACCGACGATCCCATCTACCGGCTGGAAGTGCCGCCCAGGGTATCGGGTAATCGCAGCATGGTCTCGGCGGCGGAACTGAACAGCGTGGCGGGCATGACCGCTGAAGCCTGGCAGGCGCTGGCCCCTTTCATTACCGCCTACCCGGATCAGCACAGCCCGATTGACCTGGAGCGCAGCCCGGAGTTGATGCAAGAGGTATTTGCCGATCGGCAGATGGGGGATGATGCGGTCTGGTACATGCGCCTGCAGATAGTCGCGCATTTTGCCAACCGCCGCTTCTATCAATGCACCCTGCTGGACGCGCCCAACGGAAAAGTCGTGCTCAGAGAACAGACGGCCTGCGAGCCATGAATAAACGGACTACATCATGTTGATAGTGCTATTACCGGAAACGCCGGTTATCGAGGGGCTGGAATCGCCGCCAGTGTACTGGTGGCGCACCGGCCGCGAGGGTGCCGTACTGGAGTCGGGTCAGGATGAACTGACCGCGTTGCGGGCACGTTTCCCCGCCGAGCGCCTGCGCCTGCTGGCCCCGGCCAACACCACCAACCTGTACCGGGTCAGCATCCCGGTGCGCCGGGCCTCTGCGGTACGGGCGGCCTTGCCCTTTGCCCTGGAGGATCAGCTCGGGCAGGAACTGGAAGAACTGCATCTGGTTGCAGGCCCACGCCGGGCGGATGGCCGCTTTGTCGCCGCAGTCACCGAGCACCGCTATATGGAAGACTGGGTGCAACTGGCTCAGAGCACTGGCTGGCGGGCCGATGCCCTGCTGCCCCAGCTGGCGCTGCACCAGCCGCAGTCGCCGGAGCAGGGGCTGCGTATCCAGCCATCGCCCTGGCCGGGGCAAAGCGATATGGCACTGGTCACCAGCGCCGATCAGGAGCCGGTACTGCTGGAGCAGGGCCTGCTCGGCTTCTGGCTGCAGCAACGCCTTGGCCAACTGGATGAGCCGCAGCGCCAACTGGAACTGCTGGGCTATCAGCCCGTCGAGCTGGGGCTGGACGAGTCCCTGTGCCGGGTCGAAGCGGCGCCCGCTGACGGTCTGACCGAAGCACTGGCCACGGCCCAGCAGACTGCCCGCCCACTGAACCTGCTGACCGGGCCCTATACCAGCGGCATGGCCACGCCGCCCTGGCGCAAGCTGCGCCCGGCGCTGGTGGCCGCCGGGGTGTTGCTGGCGGTACTGGTATCCCAGCAGGTAGTGCAGAGTGTCGCCCTGAACAGCGAGCGGGAGCGGCTGCGCACGCAGATCGATCAACTGTTCGACGAGACCTTGCCGAAAAGCCGCCGGGTAGAGCCGGTCACCCAGTTCCGTCAGGTGCTGGATGGCGGTGGGGCCCAGACTGCGCAGAACGGCATGGGCAGCCTGCTGCATGATGTGCTGGCCGCGGTCGGTGGGCAGGGCGAGGCGAAGATCCAGCAGTTCCGCGCCACCCCCGGCGAGGTCGAGCTGGAGCTGCAACTGCCGTCCTTTGCCGAGCTGGAAAAACTGCGTGGCAAGCTGGCGGCCGATACCAGTCTGAGTGAAAACCTGCAGGGCGCCGACTCCCAGAGCGACGGGGTAACAGCGCGCCTGCGTGTACAGAGGAATGGATCATGAACAGCTGGTGGGCGGGGCTGGCCTCGCGTGAGCGTCTGATCATGGGTGGCGGCGCCGTGGTCCTGTTGCTGGTGCTGCTCTATCTGCTGGTATGGGAGCCCCTGGCCAAGCAGCGCCAGCAGGTGCGCGCCGATATCAGCGCCCTGTCCGCTGACCTGGCCTGGATGCAGCAGGTCGCCAGCCAAGTCAAGCGCCGCGCGGCGCAACAGGGTACCCAGCCTGCTGCCGGCACGGGGGGTGGCTCGGTACTGACGCTGGTCGAGGTATCGGCCCGCGCTGCCGGTCTGCACGAGGCGCTGGAGCGGGTGCAGCCGGAGGGGCAAGGGGCGCGTATCTGGTTTACCGAAACCGGTTTTGATGGGCTGGCAGGCTGGCTGGGCGAACTGGAACAGCGCCATGGTCTGCAGGTGAGTCAACTGGCAGTGGACGTCGGCAACACGCCGGGCACGGTCACCGCCCGCATCAAGGTGGAGCCGCGCTGATGTTGAACAGCTGGAATCTGAAGAAGACCCTGATCTGTGGTGTGCTGCTGTACCTGCTGACGCTGATCTGGACGCTGCCTGCCGCCGTGGTCTGGAAGCCCCTGCAGCAGCGGCTGCCGGTACCCGTCACCCTGCAGGGGCTGACCGGTACGCTGTGGTCGGGACAGGTCGGCCAGCTGTGGGTCGACGGCGTCAATCAGGGTCAACTGGACTGGGACTGGCGACCGGCACAGCTGCTGCGCGGGCGCATCGGGCTGGATCTGCTCTGGCAACCGCGCAATGGCCGGGTCAGGGCCGAACTGCAGGCCGGGCTGGGGTCGCTCAAGCTGAGCAATATCTCCGGTGAACTGGATGCCTCGAGCATGGCCATCATTCACAATGCACCCTTTGCCCTGGGCGGGCGCTGGTTGCTGGATATACCCGAGCTGGCACTGGAGAATCTTGACAGCGTGGCGGCCGCCAATGGTCGTCTGGTCTGGCAGGACGCCGCCGGTGGGCTACCTCGGGCCTTGCCCTTCGGTCACCTGACCGCAGCGCTGAGCGATGCCGACGGCTGGCTGGTAATGAACCTGCAGGATCAGGACGGCCCGCTGGGACTGCGCGGCGATGCCCGCTGGCGGCCGGGGCAGGCCATGAGCATCAACGCCCAGCTGCAGGCTCGAGCCACTGCCGAGCCTGCGCTGGCCGCCGGACTGGGCATGCTTGGCCAGCCCGATCCGCAGGGCTGGATCAGTTGGCAGGCCCAGGTGCAATAACGGCGTGATGAACTACACAATCAACGGGGAAAATCTGATGCGTTCAATGGTATTACTGGTTGCGTTGACCGGGCTGGCGGGCTGCGCCGCAATGGGGCCGCAATCAGGTAAAGACGCAGGGCTGGCCGATGTACGGGCCAAGATCACCATGGGCGTCTGTGACGACGGACTGGTCAGCGGGCTGAAGCGCAGTCAGGCACCGGAACTGGAACAGGAAGCCGCCTATATCTGCCTGCAACAGGGCGAAGTGGAAGCGGTGGAGCAATTGCTCACCGACTACAGCGGTCGTCATCGCAACGGTGGGCCCCATCCGGACTATTCCGCCTATCTGCTGGCCCTGGCCCAGCAGGTACGTTTTGAACTGACCAACCAGGATGATGTGGCACGGCTGCGCGAAGGGCGTGAAGCTCACCGCCGCTATGCCGACTTCGCCCGCAGTTACCCGGCATCGGAATACCGCACCGAGGTCGGGCCGCGTCTGAACAGCCTGCTGGAAGAAATGGCCCAGGCCGAGTTCCGTCTGGCCGAGGCCGCAGCGCAGTCCGGTGACCGGCAGACAGCACAGCAGCGCATGGAGTACCTGCTGCGCTACTACCCCCACAGCAGCGTCGCCCGTCAGGCCAGCGACTGGCTGGAACACGCCACCCGGGACGAGCCGGACAACACTCCACCCGGCACCGCCTGGTAGGTCTCGCAGCTATCCCAGCAGCTATCCCGGCAGTTGCCCTGTTGCAGCTGCCGGGACAAAGAGTCGCGCCAACAAAGTTGGCAGATTGACGATCTGTCCCTTGACATTGTGCACAGAGCCCGAGCCAGAGCGGTTGGCACCGTCACGCTTGGCCTGGAGCCCGCGCAGAATCAGCGCTTGACTGTAAGGCTTTGATTTTATTGGTGTTTTTTCATGATCAAAAATTGATCATTTTAACTCTCGGCCATGTATTACTGGTGGCAGAGGCACTTTTAAGCAGGCTATCCACAAAGTTATCCACAGCTTTTGTGGATAGCTTGCCGACCATCAACAGACTCGCGGGTCACACGCCCTGGGGGATATCCTCCCCGCCCAGCGCGGTGGTCAATGCGGGCAGCAGCTCGGACAGGGTGCGGGACATGATGATGAAACTGGCGTCCAGCTGGCCGGCCATATCATCACCGCCCTGATCGTCCGCCTCGTCACGCAGCAGTTCCTCGAACTTCAGGCGCTTGACGCTGAGCTTGTCATCCAGGGTGAAGGACACCTTGTCCTGCCAATGCAGCGCCAGTTGGCTTACCTGCTTGCCCACCTCCAGGTGCTGCTGAATCTCGTCACTGGACAGATCCTGACGCTTGCAGCGGATCACCCCACCGTCTTCACCGGTATCGCGCAGCTCGCACTCATCGGAAATGATCAGCCCTTCCGGCGCCTGGCCGGCCTTGACCCAGTCGGTCATGCAGGCGGCGGGGGCAATCTTCACGTTCATCGGCCGTACCGGCAGGCTGCCGGTGCCCTCGCGCAGCAGGCTGAGCAGATCCTCGGCACGCTTGGCGCTGGAGGTGTCCACCGCGATCCAGCCCTCCCTGGGGGCAATCAGTGCCAGAGTGGTCTGGTTGCGGGTAAAGGCACGGGGCAGCAGGGACATGACAATCTCGTCCTTCAGCGTGTCCTTCTCTTTCTTGTACACCTTGCGCGCATCCCGGGCTTCTATCTCCTCAACCTTCTCTGCCAGCGCTTCCTTCACCACACTGCCGGGCAGGATCCGCTCTTCCTTGCGCATGGCGATCAGCCAATAGCCCTCGGCGACCTGCAGCAGATTCTCCGAGTGGCGACCGAAGGGCGTGGTCCAACCCAGGGTATGGGTTTCCTGACTGGCGCAGGGGCGGGCAGGGCGCTCTTCCAGAGCTGTCAGCAGCTCGGCTTCGGTAAAGGGAACATTCTGGCTGAAACGGTAGAGCAACAGGTTACGAAACCACATGGGCAATCCTTGTGATGGTGCATGGATGGGAATGTGAAAAAGGGGCGGACATTATCACGCGCACTGGGGTATTCAGCCAGCCCCACCGGGAAAATGCATAAGGTATTGAAAAGAAGTAGGATTTTTTTCACAAAAGGGCTTGCCAGAAGATAAAAACCTGCCTAGAATGCGCCCCACTTCGAGAGTAAAGGGTGATTAGCTCAGCTGGGAGAGCATCTGCCTTACAAGCAGAGGGTCGGCGGTTCGATCCCGTCATCACCCACCACTCGATGTATGCGCGGCGGTAGTTCAGTTGGTTAGAATACCGGCCTGTCACGCCG
>JAAYHO010000168.1 GCA_012735335.1 Gammaproteobacteria bacterium | reverse complement strand
TGCAGGAAAATGCCGCGATCCGGTTCATCGTTGAGTCGCGGGTTGAGACTGGCCTCATCGTAATCGATCCAGTAGCGGTTGATCACGCGCAATTTCCAGCAGCAACTGTCGTACTCGAATCCGCCAAAGGCTTCGACAGTACGGTTGCGACCGTAATCGCGCTGCCAGCGGCCGATCAGGCTCCACTGAGGGGAAACCGGCCACATGAAGGAAATGTCATGCTGGTCGGTCTTGTAGTAGTTGCGAATGTAGTTTGCCTGGCCAGGTTCACCGAAGTGGGGGCTGGTGGTCCAGTTGCCGGTCGCATGGTCGAAGCGCATGGTTTCGTTGCGGTAGTGGTAGCCGACATTGAGGATCTTGCGTGGATTGGCTGCCGGCTGGTAGTGCCACATGGCACTGCCACTGCGGGTTTCACGCTGATCGGTATCCCAGTTGAAGGTTGAGCTGAAGCGCCAGTCGCTGTTGTAACGGTACTGGTACATCAGTGCGATGGGCGACTCCGAGGCCTGTGCCGCTCGGCGCTGACGATAATCGATACCGCGCAGTTGAACTTCGCGATCACGGAAGTAGTAGCTCTGGCCGATGCTGAAGGTCTGACGCTCGATGCCCTTGTCGTCGATCCAACGATTGGTCAGGCCCAGCGAGATCTGGTTGGCATCGCCGATGCGGTCACGACCGGCAAAGCGGTTGTCACGCCACAGCGCGTCGTAACTGAAGTCCGGTTCACCCGAGTCGAAGATGGGAATGTCATTCTGGTCCTCCTCAGGTACATAGAGGTAGAACAGCCGGGGCTCCAGGGTCTGGGTGTAATGCCGACCGAACAGCTCGGTCGGACGGTCGAAATACAGGCCACTGTCCACGCTGAAGATAGGTACGCTGCGATCCTGGTGACTGTCGAAGCGCTCGTAAGCAGCCAGTGAGCCTTTACCAACGCCATCCAGTGAAAGATCGTAACGGGTATAGGCATACTTGATGGTTGGGGTGACAAAACCCCAGTCTGAACTCAGCGGCAGGCTGATGCTGGGCTCCAGATGCAGGCGTTCACCCTCGGCTCGGGTCAGACCGGCCAGGTTGTTGTCGTACCAGCGTTCGGTATTGCCATCCCGGTTGATGTAATCACCATTGAGCAGGCTGCGCTTGAAACTGACGAACTCGGTACCGTAACCGAAGCGCAGCCCGCCCGGTTGGTATGGCAGCATCCCGTTCAGAGTCAGCTGCGGCAGGCGCTCATAGGGAGTGATCTCGGTGACCGTGGCGCGCTCGTAGGCATGTACATTCAGAGCGGCCTGATAGCTGTCACCCTGCCAACTGAGACTGCCGCGCTGATCCAGAAAGTCGCCAGCATTTATACCCAGATAGGTGTTCAAGTCCTGAAAGTAATAATAGTCACTGATATCGGTGTAATCGACGCTGGCCCGGAGCCTGGGGGTGATATTGCTGACATGCTGCCAGCTGTACATCCAGCGCTGGTCGTCATGGCCCGACTGCAGCTCGCGTTCATCTTCCTTGTCATCCAGTACCGACGCGCCGATCTGACCTTCGCTGCTGGGCGTCAGGTAGCGGAACTCGCCTTCGAGTTGCAGACCCCGGTCGCTCATCAGCGTTGGGTACAGGGTGGCGTCGTAATTGGGTGCCAGGTTGAAATAGTAGGGCTGGGTGTACTCGGTGCCCGAGTCGCTGCTGTAGGACAGGCTCGGCACCAGCAGACCGCTCTGGCGGCGGTCGTCGATCGGGAAATAGATATAGGGGGTGTAGAAGACCGGTACATCCTTGACCTTCAGGGTTACGTGGCGTGCTTCGCCCCAGCCCTTTTCCCGGTCCAGTTCGATATCGTCACTGTGCAGGCTCCAGGTATTCTGGCCCGGCTCACAGGTGGTGTAGGAGCCGTCGGTCATGACAATCACCGCATCGTCACGGCGGCGCAGGCTGTCAGCGGTACCCCGGGCGCTGGCATCGTGTACCACGTAGCGCACCTCGTTGACCCGAGCCTCACCGGTTTCCATATCCATCTGCGCGTTGTCGCCCAGCACCAGTACGCCCTGGTCACGCAGACGCACATTGCCGTCCAGGTGAACCATATTGTTGACCTGATCGAAGCTGGCCTGGTTGGCCTGGGCCTGGAGTCGACCCTGACGCATGACCACGTCGCCTTCCAGGGTACCGGTCTGCTGGCTCTGCTCGAAGCTGCTGGAGTCGGCGGAAGCGAAGATCGGTAACTGGTCGAAGGGGGTGTCGTCGTCGCGGCCAATTCGGGCCGGCTCGATATAGTCGCCGCTGCAGTAGGGCGCTATCGCCGCCTGTTGTGCTGCAGTCAATTGCTCGCGGGGTACCCAGTCCAGCTCGCTGTAATCCGTTGCTGGCGCCTGGCGTACTGGCTGAACGGCTGCCTTGTGGGTAGTGCTCGGTGTTACTGGCTCGCTGACTCGTACCACCGGCTGCTGCGGACGTGGGGGGAGGCTGCCGGGGCTTTCCAGCGGACTGCAGGCCCAGCCACCGGTGCTGCTCGGGCGACATTCTACCTGGTTGGCGTGGGTGGCTACAGGCTGCGCCAACAGCAGACCGCTGGCCAGCAGCAGGGAGAACGAGGGGCGAAACGGAGGTTTGGGGTTGACCATTATAATTGTCCGTGCTTCCAGTCGGCGTGCAGGCTCGCAGTGGCGTATGTCGCGAGGCAATTGCAATATGGGTGCTGTTTCCAGATGAAGATCGTGGATAATAAAGCATTGTTGGGCGCCAGAGCCAGCGCTGGAACTAATGCTATTGAGGAAGCAAATGACGGACGCAAGATATGAGTTGCTGCAGGCCTGGCTCCCCCCGGCGCTGACCGAGGTGTATCAGGGCAAGGGTTGGGGCGATGTTCCAGCGGGGCAACTGAGCCCGGCCAGTGCCGATGCCAGTTTTCGCCGCTACTTTCGCTGGTCCGCTGGTGGTCGCAGCCTGATCATCATGGATGCACCGCCACCGCAGGAAGACGTGCGACCCTTTGTCCGCATTGGCGAGCTGCTGGCCGAGGCCGAAGTGCATACTCCGGAAATTCTTGCCTCTGATGTCGAGCAGGGCTTCCTGCTGATGGAGGATCTGGGCGCCCGTACCTATCTGGAAAGCATTCAGGCGGGGGTGAGTGCAGCGGAGTTCGAGCACATGTTTGCCGGTGCCATCAGTGTGCTGGTGCGTTGGCAGGGGCACAGCCGACCAGGCGTATTGCCCGACTATGATGAAGCAGTGCTGCGCCGTGAGTTGCAGCTGTTTCCCGACTGGTTTGTGGCCCGGCATCTGCAGTGCGAGCTGAGCGCTGAGCAGCAGGCTGACTGGGACGCCCTGTGTCAGCTGCTGCTGGACAGTCACCTGGCCGAACAGCAGTTGTTCGTGCACCGTGACTATATGCCCCGCAACCTGATGACCAGCTCCGGCGAGCCCGGTGTGCTGGACTTCCAGGACGCACTCTATGGCCCGGCCAGTTACGACATCACCTCGCTGTTTGCCGATGCCTTCTTCAACCTGCCGCTGGCCGAGCGGGATGCCTGGGTCCGCCGCTACTGGGAGCAGGCCCGTGCCGCCGGAGTGCCGCTGCCGGAGCAGTTCGAGGTGTTTCTCGGGCAATCGAGGCTGATGGGGGTGCAGCGGCATCTGAAAGTGCTGGGCATCTTCGCCCGCATCCGTTACCGGGATGGCAAACCCCGTTATCTGGAGGATGCGCCGCGTTTTATCCAGTACCTGCGCGATGCCTGCGCCCGGGACAGTCGACTGGCACCGCTGGCGCGGCTGCTTGATGGGCTGGGGCTGTAATAGATGAAGGCGATGATTCTGGCGGCGGGCAAGGGCGAGCGCATGCGTCCGCTGACTCTGCATACCCCCAAACCGCTGCTGCCGGTGGCAGGCAAACCACTGATCCAGTGGCATATGGAAGCCCTGCGGCGTGCGGGTCTGTGCAAACTGGTGGTCAACCATGCTTGGCTTGGCGAGCAACTGGAGGCTGCCTTTGCTGATGGTGCCCGGCTGGGAGTCAGTATCAGCTGGTCCGCCGAGGGTGAGCCGCTGGAGACTGCCGGGGGCATACTGCGGGCCCTGCCATTGCTCGGCAGCGATCCCTTTGTGCTGGTCAATGGTGATATCTGGAGCGATTTCGACTTTGCCCGCCTGCAACTGCCTGCGGGTAAATTGGCGCATCTGGTGCTGGTGGATAATCCGCCGTTCAAGCAGGGCGGGGATTTTCTGCTGGATGCTGGGCTGATCAGCAGTCCGCAGCCCGGTGAACTACCTCGAGCACTGACCTACAGCGGCATTGCCGTGCTGTCACCTGAACTGTTCACCGGGCTGGCGGCTGGTCCGCAGCCGTTGGCACCGCTGCTGCGGGCTGCCGCCAGTCGCGGCCTGGTCAGCGGCGAGCATTACACTGGCCGCTGGGTGGATGTGGGCACGCCCGAACGTCTGCAGCAGGTCAACGACCTGGCGCAGGAGATCTGAAGTGCTCTGGCCGGTTACCCTCGGTGGGATAGTGCTGGGTGGGCTGATCGCGGGGTTGCCCGGCGCCATTCTCGGTGGCGTGCTGGGGCAGGCGCTGGATCGGCACTGGCGTCTGCAGCACTGGGCGGACCTGCCGCAGCGCCTCGGCCTGCGGCCGGAGTTCAATCAGGTGCTGTTTCTCTGCCTGGGGCGCATAGCCAAGGCCGATGGCCGGGTAACCCAGCAGCATCTGCAACTGGCCCGGGAGCTGATGCAGCAGTACCGGCTGGATGAGCCGCAGCGGCTGGCTGCCATGGGTGATTTCAATGCGGGCAAGGAGGGCGGCAGGCGGGTCGAGCGGGCGCTTGTTCGTCTGTTGCGTCAGCAACCGCAGCGCAGCGCCGAGCTGCTGGATGGCTGCTGGCGCATGGCGGTGCTGCAGGAACGCCACGGCACTGCCGCCCGACTGCTGAGCGAATGGGCGGAGATGGCCCGACTGGGCAAGGCCGAGCAGCAACGCCTGCGGCAGCGCCACCAGCGCCGGCCAGCAAACAGTACCGCGCCGGTGCGCACCGGCAACAGCCTGCAGCAGGCGGCAAGGTTGTTGGGTGTCGAGCTCAATACCGAGCCGGAGCAGGTCAAGCGCGCCTACCGCCGCCTGTTGGGTCGCCATCACCCGGACAAGCTGATTGCCACCGGTGCCAGCGAAGCCGAACTGGCCGCTGCCAGCGATAAGGTGCACCAGATCCAGCAGGCCTACGAAAAGCTGCGCCGCTATCACGGCATCCGCTGAGCCTGCCCTGGGAGCGTCGAGCACCAGCTCGATGAACAAGTCAGCCAGCAACCACCGCTTTTTCGGCCAGGCCGCCATGGACGAGCTGGTGCTCGTCCCTCCCAGAGAACATCGAGTTCCACCTCGACACAGCCTGCCAGCGACACCCTCTGGGAACGTCGAGCACCAGCTCGATGAGCGGAACTGATCGGCGCACGCCGGACGAGCTGGTGCTCCTCCCTCCCAGACGAGCCCGCCATGCTAGAATACCCCGCTCCGAATCCCCCAGAGGTCTGCCATGCCTGATTACGCGATTGCCCCCTCCATCCTGTCCGCCGACTTTGCCCGTCTCGGGGAAGATGTGGATCGGGTGCTGGCGGCGGGTGCCGATATCGTCCACTTCGACGTGATGGACAACCATTACGTGCCCAACCTGACCATAGGGCCCATGGTCTGCACCGCGCTGCGCAAGTACGGCGTAACCGCACCCATCGACGTGCATCTGATGGTGCGCCCGGTGGATCGGATCATCGGCGACTTCCTCGAGGCCGGTGCGTCCTATATCACCTTCCACCCGGAAGCCAGCGACCATGTCGACCGCTCCCTGCAATTGATCCGCGACGGCGGCGCCAAGGCAGGTCTGGTATTCAACCCGGCCACCTCGCTGGATGCGCTCAAGTATGTGATGGACAAGGTCGATATGATCCTGCTGATGAGCGTCAACCCCGGCTTCGGCGGGCAGAAGTTCATCCCCGGTACGCTGGACAAGTTGCGCGAGGCCCGCGCGCTGATCGACGCCAGTGGTCGGGATATCCGCCTGGAAGTGGATGGCGGGGTCAACGCGCAGAATATCCGCCAGATCGCCGAGGCCGGTGCCGATACCTTCGTGGCTGGCTCGGCGATCTTCAATGCGCCGGACTACAAGGCAGTGATCGACCAGATGCGCGCCGAGCTGGCCCAGGTCAAACGCTGAGATGAATGCCCTGACGCGCCTGTTCGGCGGAGCGCTGCCGCAACTGGTGATGTTTGATCTGGACGGCACCCTGGTGGATTCGGTGCCTGATCTGGCGGCAGCCGTTGATGACATGTTGCAACAGCTAGGCCGCCCGCCTGCCGGTGTTGAGCGGGTACGCCAGTGGGTAGGCAACGGTGCGCTGGTACTGGTGCGCCGGGCACTGGCCGGCGGGCTGGAGCATGCCGCTGTTGATGCCGGCGCAGCCGAGGCAGCGCTGACGCTGTTCATGGAAGCGTACGCCCGCGCCCATGGCCACACAGTACGTTATCCGGGCGTGCTGGAATGTCTGGATGCGCTGCGTGCTGCCGGCGTACTGCTGGCGCTGATTACCAACAAGCCGCAGCGCTTTATTGCGCCTTTGCTGCAGGAGCAGCAGCTTGAAGGCTATTTTGGCTGGATTATCGGCGGCGATACCCTGCCGCAGCAAAAACCCGATCCGGCTGCGTTGTTGTATGTGATGCAGCAGGCTGGCGTAACCGCGCAGTCGAGCCTGTTTGTCGGCGACTCACGCAATGACGTGCTGGCCGCCCGCGCCGCCGGAGTGTCCTGTGTGGCGCTGACCTATGGTTACAACCACGGCGAAGATATCCGCCAGCAGCAGCCGGCGCTGGTGATTGACGACCTGCGCGAACTGCTCTAGTCCTGCGCTGCTGCCGGGTTCCCGACAGCCGGCGACACGGCAGCCAGCGGGCCATTGGCGTTCGTCACGGGCGGTAATATTTTGCGGCGTGAGGCACATTGTCCACTTGCACACAGGCCCCCGCTGCGTTAAGGTTCTGCATCTGACACATCTGCCAAAGGCGCTTTCCGGTGACTTTACGCACATCCCGTTTCTGCTCCATCTCTGCGGTCTGGCACCGCTGGCGCCGCTGCGCCTGACTATTTCTTTTGTCGCCGCCGGCGACACCTCTTGTTGCGTACCTGTTTTCCTGCCACCTCTCGTCGAGGCCTTTGTCATGACTCAAGAACACTTCCAGCAGTTGGCCGCCCGCGGCTTCAACCGTATCCCCGTATCCCGTACAACCCTGGCCGACTTTGACACCCCGCTGTCCATTTACCTGAAACTGGCTGATGCGCCCTGGTCCTATTTGCTGGAGTCGGTGCAGGGCGGTGAAAAGTGGGGCCGCTATTCCATCATCGGCCTGCCGTGCCGCACCCGTCTGCAGGTCAGTGGCGATCAGGTGCAGGTGATCCGTGACGGGCAGGTGATCGAGTCACAGCAGAGCGACAACCCGCTGGATTTTGTCGAGCAGTTTAAAAACCGCCTGAAAGTAGCCGACGTGCCCGGCCTGCCACGCTTCAACGGTGGTCTGGTCGGCTATTTTGGCTACGACAGCGTACGCTATGCCATGCCGGAGCTGGGAGCCTGCCCGCAGCCGGATCCGCTGCAAACCCCGGATATTTTGCTGCTGCTGTCCGATGCAGTGGTGGTGTTCGACAACCTGGCCGGCAAGCTGCACTTGATTGTGCTGGCCGATCCAGAGCAGCCGGATGCCTACCAGCAGGCCCAGCAACAACTGGACCAGCTGATGCAGCGCCTGCGCCAGCCGCTGACGCCACGGCTGGGCATTGACCTGGACCGTACCGACTTGCCGGAGCCGGACTTTGTGTCCAGCTTCAGCCGTGAAGCCTTCGAGCAGGCGGTGCAGGACATCCGTGACGATATCCATGCCGGCAATGCCCTGCAGGTGGTGATTTCCCAGCGCATGTCGGTGGACTTCAAGGCCGCACCGATTGACCTGTACCGTGCGCTGCGCTGTTTTAACCCGACGCCCTATATGTACTTCTTTAACCTGGGCGACTTCCATGTGGTGGGCAGCTCGCCTGAGGTATTGGTGCGGGTGCAGGACGGTCTGGTCACCGTACGGCCGATTGCCGGCACCCGTCCCCGTGGTGCGACCGAGGCGGAAGACCTGGCGCTGGAGCAGGATCTGATGTCGGACCAGAAAGAATTGTCCGAGCACGAAATGCTGATTGATCTGGGCTGCGCCGATGTGGCACTGGTGGCCGATGCGGCCAGCGTACAGGTGACCGAGCGCATGGTAGTGGAGCGTTATTCCAACGTGATGCAC
>JAAYHO010000167.1 GCA_012735335.1 Gammaproteobacteria bacterium | reverse complement strand
GCCCGCCAACTGGCCGCTGCCGGTCTGCTGATCCCCTGGCCACTCAAGGTCAAACTGCAGGTCGACCAGCAGCCGGTGCCGCTCAGTGGGCTGCACTGCGTGGATATGCAGCGCCTCAACAGCCTGGGCGCCAGCACCTATGCCAGCCTGCAGGGCGCACCGAGGGATGTCCGGCTCTCGGCTTCCGCCGCTGAGCTGTGTTATGCTGCCGGGCTTATTGCCGGCGCCGTGCAGCGGGGCCGGGTGTGGATCTGGATTTTTCTGGCTGGAGCTGTGCTGATGGCATCTGAACAAGCAAAACTGCCCGACACCGTCACCGTGGACGGCAAACACTACAACCTGGCTGACCTGAGCGACAATGGTCGGGCGCAACTGGGCAATCTGCGGTTTGTCGATAACCAGACCCTGCTGCTGAAGAACCGTCGGGCGCTGGTTGAAACCGCGCGGGTCGCCTATGTCAAGGCCCTGGCCGGCCAGCTGCCGGAAAAGAAGGCCGCGGCCAACCGCAAGAAGGATGTGGTGACCATTGATGGTGAGCGTTACCGGCTTGAGGACTTCTCCGATGCCGGGCGGGCGCAGCTGGTCAATATCCGTTTTGCCGAGCAGGAAATGGAGCGCCTGAACAACGAGCAGAGCGTTGCCCAGATGGCGCGGCTCAGTTATGCCCGGGTACTGGCCGATGAACTCCAGGGCCTGAGCCCGCTCAAGACGCAGTAACCGGTCGCTGGTGGCTATGCTAGACTTGCGCCCTTGCGGTTGAAGCAGAGCAGGGGCGGGTGCATGGCTGGTGGGTTGCGGAGTGTCATTGGTTATCGTTATTTCATTGTCTCGTCGATACGTAACGAGCTGCTGAACCCCTTTGCCCGCAGCCGCCTGGGCGGTTTGTGGATGCTGATACAGCCGCTGGTGATGGTCAGCATCTATGCCTTTGTGCTGTCAGCGGTACTGCGCTCGCGGCTGGAGGGGGTCAGCAGCCAGTATGCCTATGCCATCTACCTGACCTCGGGCATGCTGGCCTGGTCACTGTTCAATGATGTGCTGATGCGCTGCCTCAATCTGTTTGTCGGCAATGCCAATCTGCTGAAAAAGATGCTGGTACCCAAGACCTGCCTGCCGCTGATCGCGGTGGGTACGGCGCTGATCAACAACCTGCTGCTGCTGCTGGCAATCGTGCTGATCTTTGTGCTGCTGGGGCATCGGCCAACGGCTGCGCTGCTGTGGCTGCCGCTGTTGATGGCGCTGCTGCTGCTGGCACTGGGGCTGGGGCTGATCGTGGCGGTGCTCAATGTGTTCATGCGCGATACCGCACAGGTGGTCACCATCGTCATGCAGTGTCTGTTCTGGTTCACCCCGATCATCTATCCGGCGGTGATCATTCCTGAACATCTGCGCCACTGGCTGCAGCTCAATCCGTTGTACCCGCTGGTGCGCGGTTATCAGGATGTACTGGCCTACCAGCAGGCGCCGGCACTCATGCCGCTGCTGGGGCTGGGGGTGTTTGCCCTGGCCTTGTGTGCACTGGGCTGGTGGATGGTGCGCCGGGCCAATGCGGAAATGGTGGATGAGCTATGAGTCTGCTGGCAGCTGATGATATTCACAAATCCTTCAGCAGTTATGCCTCTGGCTGGCGACGGGTCGCCAGCTGGTTCGGTCTGCCGTTCCGACCGGTATCGCAGAGCGAGGTGCTGCGCGGGGTGAGTTTTGCCGTGGGGCCGGGCGAGGCGGTTGGCATCGTCGGCCAGAATGGCGCCGGCAAGAGTACCCTGCTGAAGATCATCACCGGCACCCTGGTGCCAACCCGCGGGCGGGTCAGGGTCAATGGCCGGGTGTCGGCGATTCTCGAGCTGGGCATGGGCTTCAATCCCGAACTGAGCGGTCGGCAGAATGTCTACCACGCCGCCTCGCTGATGGGCTTCGAGCAGCGGGATGTGGATCTGGCGATTGACGATATCGAACAGTTTGCCGAGATCGGTGCCTGGTTCGATGAGCCGGTGCGGGTCTATTCCAGTGGCATGCAGGTACGTGTGGCCTTTGCCGTGGCCACTGCCTGGCGCCCGCAGATACTGATTGTGGATGAGGCGCTCTCGGTGGGTGATACCTACTTCCAGCACAAGAGCTTTGCCCGTATTCGCGAGTTTCAGCAGCAGGGTACCAGTCTGCTGATCGTGTCCCATGACCGGGCGGCGATCCAGGTACTGTGCAACCGTGCCATCCTGCTCGACGGCGGGCAGGTGCTCAGGGACGGCGACCCGGAAGAGGTGATGGACTACTACAATGCGCTGATTGCCGAGAAGGAGAGCAGCACCTTGCAGGTCAGCCATGCCGATGATGGCAAGGCGCAGACCTCCTCCGGCAGTGGTGAGGCGCGGGTGGAGTCCATTGCCTTGCTGGATGCGGCCGGTGAGCCGGTCGAGCAGCTGCGCGTCGGGCAGGAGGTGAGCCTGGTGCTTGGTGTGCGGGTACATCAGGCAGTGGACAGTCTGGTGCTGGGGTTTGCCATCCGTGACCGGTTCGGTCAGACCATGTTCGGCACCAACAGCTACCACTGCGACCGGGTGCTGGCACATCCCGAGCCGGGCCGGCTGTACCTTTTCGCGATCCGTTTCAGGGCCAATCTCGGCGAGGGTTCCTACTCGGTGGTGACAGCCCTGCATTCGGGTGATTCGCATGTGGAAAACAACTATGAGTGGCGCGACCGGGCGTTGCTGTTTGAGGTGGTCAATGTGGGGCTGCCGGTGTTTCAGGGCTGCAACTGGCTGGAAACGGTGATGACCTGTGAGTGACGCTGAGGGTTTCTATCGCGCCTTCGAGGACCGCGAGCGCGGCTCCCGCGAGCTGGTACTGAGCCGGCTGGCGGTCTATCGGCCGCTGCTGGAGTATCTGTCTGCCCGCTACCCGGAGGCGCGGGCACTGGATGTGGGTTGTGGCCGTGGCGAGTGGTTGCAGCTGTTGCAGTCCGTCGGTATCCAGGGCCACGGGGTGGATCTGGATGCCGGTATGCTGGAGGCATGCCGGGCAGCGCAGCTGTCGGTGGAGCAGGGTGACGGGCTGGCGTGGCTGGCCACCCAGCCGGACAACTCGCTGGCGTTGATCAGTGCCTTCCATGTGGTCGAGCATGTTCCCTTTGCCCTGGTGCAGCAGCTGGCGGCTGAAGCGCACCGGGTGCTGCTGCCCGGCGGGCTGCTGATCATGGAGACGCCCAACCCGGAGAACCTGTCGGTGGGGGCGCATACCTTTTATCTGGACCCGAGTCACGAGCGGCCGCTGCCGCCGCGGCTGCTGCAGTTCGTGCCGGAGTTTGTCGGCTTCGAGCGCAGCTGGCTGTGGCGGCTGCAGGAGGCTGAGCGGCTGCAGCCGGGGGATGATCCGCTGCTGGGCAGTGTGCTGCTGGCGGTCAGTCCCGATTATGCGGTGATTGCGCGCAAGGCGGGGGAGGGGCTGGCTGAGCTCGACCAGTTGCTGGACAGGCCACGGGGGCGCGGCCTGGAGCAGGCCTGCAGCGAGTATGATGGCCAGCACCAGCGCCGCTATCAGCAGCTGGCCGGGCAGTTTGAGCAGCTGACGCAGCGGCTGGCGCAGGCCGAGGCCGAGGTGCAGCGTCATCAGCAGCAGCTGGTCGGTATCACCCACAGTTTCGGCTGGCTGCTGAAGCTGCCGTTTCGCTGGCTGGGGCTGCAGCGGCGTCTGCTGCGCCAGTACGGTCTGCGCGGGCGTGGCAGCGCACTGCTGGCGAGGGTCCGCGCCCTATCCGGGGGCGGCGGGTCAGCGCTGCGGCTGCCGTTTGCCGACCGGGGGCAACGCTGGGTGATCGGCGCCCGCGGTTTTGGCCGGCGACTGGTCAGGCGTGCCGGCGCGCAGGTACGACGATCGCAGCGGCTCAGGCAGCTGGTGCTTGCCGTGCTGGCACGTTCGCCGCGGTTGAGCGTGTTCTGCCGGCGGCTGTATCTGCGCAGTCAGCTGTCTGACAGTCTGCCGGTGGCGGAGCAGTCCGGGGCTGGGGATCGTTGCTGGCTGGCCGCGCCGCGCGCGGATGCGGTGCATGCACAGCAGCGCACCCCGCTGGAGGCACATTTTCATGATTATGTTGAGCGTAAATGAAGAAAATACTGGCTTTGTGTTTCTTCCCGGCGTTCGTGCCACCGAGCAATGGTGGTGAGTCGCGGCTGTTCCACTTCTATCGGGCGCTGAGCCGTTGGCATCAGGTCACGCTGCTGACATCGTCGCATGTCGGTGTCGAGGAGCAGCGGATCAACCATGGGCTCAACTTTGTCGAGCGGCGCATTCCCAAGGACGCACATTTTGCCAGTGAGTACGCCAGACTCGAGGCGCTGGGCAGTGGTGGCGACCTGTCCGGGCCTGTCATTGCGGCCTGTGCCGGGCTGCCGACCGGGCTGCATCAGGCCTATCTGCAGGAATATGAGCAGGCGGATGTGATTATCCATGACTTTCCGGCAACCGCCGGTTACGACCTGTTCGCCGGTCTGGATGACAAGCCGCGACTGTACAACGCCTATAATTGCGAGACGCAGCTGTACCGTCAGCTGCACCCGGCGCCGCGCTCGGAGCCGTTGCATGAGCTGATCCGCCAGTCGGAACTGCGCATGCTGGAGATTGCCGATCTGGTGCTGTACTGCAATGCCGAGGACCTGACGGCGTTCCGCGAGATGGCTCCGGGTGCCGCCTTCGACGCCCTGTATGTGCCCAATGGCATGTCGCCGCTGACTGCCGGCAAGGCCCCGCCGGTGGTGCCCGGCAGCCGCCCGCGGGCGGTGTTCATGGGCAGCGGCCACCCACCCAACAGGCAGGCTGCACAGTTCATTGTCGGCGAGCTGGCGGTGCAGTTGCCGCAGGTGGAGTTCGACATCATCGGCCGCTGTCTTGCGCCGGGCGACTACCCTGCCAACGTGCATCGGCATGGGCTGGTCTCCGATGCGCTCAAGGCCGACCTGCTGGGCGGCGCCTCGCTGGCACTGAATCCGATGGCGGCAGGCAGCGGATCGAATGTCAAGGTGCTGGATTATTGGGCCAATGGTCTGCCGGTGCTGTCCAGCGAGTTCGGCATGCGGGGTATCCGCGCGGTGGCGGGACAGCACTATCTGCAGGCCGGGCTGGACGAGTTCGCCGGGGTGATGGGCTCGGTGCTGGGCCAGGCCGGGAAGCTGGACGAGGTTGCCCGCGCCGGCCGGGCCCTGGCCCTGGAAGGCTATACCTGGGAGGCGATTGCCGGGCAGGCAGCGCAGGCCATTGACGCTGCGGTTGGAGTCAGGGGCGGGATGGCGCAGCGCTGTGTGCTGGCGCTGAACGATTACGACTCCTTTGCCGGTATCGGCGGTGGCGGTACCCGTACCCGGGGGCTGTATGCTGCGGTCAGCGAGCGGTTTCCGGTGGTGTTCCTGTCGTATGCCGGTGATGGGCGGTTGCAGGTCCGGCGGGTGGCCGAGAATATCCTGGTGATCACTGTGCCGCGAACGCGGGAGCACGATGCCGAGCTGCTGTCGGTCAATGCCCGGTACCATGTGGCGGCTGACGATATCATCGCCGGCCGCCACTGCACCGGTAATCCCTGGTTGACGGCTATCTATCGGGTGCTGCGCCAGCGGGCACGTTGCATTGTGGTCGAGCACTGCTACATGGTGCCGTTGCCGGCGGCCTGGGGCGACCGCTTTGTCCACTCATCACAGAACAACGAAACGCAGCTCAAGCAGCGGCTGCTGGGCGGGCACCCGCTCAGGGAGGCGCTGCTGGAGGATGTGCAGCGGCTTGAGCGCTTTGCCGTGGAGCATTCGGCGCTGACCGTGGCGGTGTCCGGCGAGGACGCCGGCAGTCTGGTGCGGGGCAAGCGGGCGGCCGGGCCGGTACTGGTGGTGCGCAACGGTGCGGCGGTGCCGGCACAGGGTGAGGCGGTGGAACAGCTCAGGGCCGATCTGCAGGGCAGGATGGGCGAGCGCTCGGTGGTGTTTCTGGGGTCGGCACATATGCCCAATATCGAGGCGGCCCGGTTCATTGCCGAGCAGCTGGCTGGCGAGTGCGGCGATGTGCAGTTCCATGTGCTGGGTAGCGTGTCCGATGCCATTACCCGGGCTCCGCGGAATCTGAGGTGCTGGGGAGTGGTGGATGATGAGACCAAGAGCGCGCTGATGCAGTCCTGCGCGCTGGCGATCAATCCGATGCTGTCCGGCAGCGGTTCCAACGTCAAGCTGGCCGACTATATCGGCAATGGGCTCTATGTGGTGACCACCGAGTTCGGTCAGCGTGGCTATCCGGAGTCCGTGCAGGCGCACCTGGAGGTGGTGCAGCTGAAGGATTTTGCTGCGGCGCTGCGGCGGGCACTGGATCAACCGCAGCTGTTCTCGGCGCAGGCACGGGCGGCGCGGATGGCGCTGTTCCAGCGTGAGTTGTCGATGCAGGGGCTGGCCGGTCGGTTCGTGGAAATACTGCAGGGCCTGGAGCTCCGGCGCAAACGGGTGCTCTATGTGGCCTACCGCTATGTGGCTCCGGCGCTGGGCGGTGCGGAAGTCAATATCGAGAAGTTCGTCAGCGCGCTGGGACACAGCGGACATTTCGACGTGGATGTGGTGGCGCCGGAGGTCAGCAGCCTGCACAACCACTGGCGTTTTGCCGAGAACCATGCGTTCGACGCCGGGCTGGGTGTGCCGGTGGATATTCCCAATGTGCGCTTTGCGCGCTTCCCGGCTGATGAGCCGGACCAGGCGCACAGGCTGTTGCAGCTGCGTGAGGCGTGGCAGGCGCAGGCCGGGTTCGAGCGGGCTGTCAGTGATCGCTTGCGCAGCAGTTACACCGGCTCCGGTCTGAGCTGGGGCTGGGGCGATCCTGAAGGGCAGGCGCCGCACGTCCGGCGCTGGGCGTTCACCGAGTGTGGGCTGTATCTGCAGCAGCCGGCCAGGGTGCAGATCAGCGGCTATGCGCCGGATGAGATGGTGATCAGCGCCCTGGCCTGCGGCGAGGTGGCCGGCGGGCCCCGGGAGGTCAACGGTCGCTTTGAACTGGAACTGGAGCTGGCGGCAGGGGAGCTGTTATTGACCAGCTCGGCGCTGCAGCAGCAGGTTGACCCGCGTCCGCTCGGCTTTCAGTTGCTGGGGTTGTCGGTACAGGGGGAGGCCGTCGATCTTGCGGTGCCGCTGCTGTTTCAGCAGCACCTTGCCGAACTGCCTGCGCCATCGTCCTTTGCCGTACTGGATGGGGCTGCCCAGCTCAGCCGGGCGGCTCGGGGAGTGCGCCTGACGGACACTCGCGGTCCCTGGAGCAGTGCGCTGGATGGTTTTCTGGCTGATCATCTGGCGGACTACGATCTGGTGATTGCCCACAATAATGTGTTCCGTCCCGCAGTGGTGGCAATGGCTCAGGCCAGGCAGCAGGCCGTGCCTTCGATCCTGATCCCCCATGCCCATCTGGATGATAACTTCTATCATTTCCCTGACTGGTTGCAGAGTACGCGTGATGCCGGTCTGGTGCTTGCCGCGCCTCGGGCTGCCGCTGATTTTCTGGCTGGCAAGGGCTGCAATGTGCGCTATCTGCCGGCGGGTTGTGACGCAACGGAGTCCTTTACCGAGCAGGATGTGGCGGCGTTTCGCCAGGTGTTTCCGTCGAACCGGCCGTTTGTGCTGGTGCTCGGTCGCAAGGCCGGGGCCAAGGGCTATCAGCGGGTCATCGAGGCCGTCGAGCAACTGAACAGGGAGGGGCAGGATCTGCAGCTGGTGTTGATCGGCCCGGATGATGACGGTCTGCCGGTGGACTCCGAGCATGCCTGCTATCTCGGGCGCCAGCCCCGCGAGGTGGTGCGTGGCGCCTTGCTGGCCTGTGAACTGCTGTGCAACATGAGCAGCAGCGAGAGTTTCGGTATCGTGCTGCTGGAAGCCTGGCTGGCGGGCAAGGCGGTGATTGCCAACCGCCATTGTGCGGCTTTTCACGACATGGCGGTGGATCGGCACAATGCGCTGCTGGTGACTCCTGCGGAGCTGACCGAGGCACTGCGCAGCCTGCTGGCTGACCCGGAGCTGGCGCTGCGTCTGGCTGCCAATGGCCGGCAACAGGTCGAGCGGTTTGACTGGGCAACGGTCGCTGCGGAGTTTGTCGCCATCTGCGCGCAGCTGACCGACACGGCAGCGGATGCGCCGGCTGTGACGGTCGGGTCGTTCGAGAGCGATCGCAGATGAGCCGTTCGGTCATGCCTGATGAGCGGTTGCGGCAGCTGTCGGCAGCCGGCTGGTTGATGCCACTGGTGCTGGTTGCTCTGGTGCTGCTGTATTTTTCCCCGATGCTGCTGGGCAGTGAGGATTTCGATTCGGACGGGCAGTTGGCGGCCTATGCGCAGCCCTGGCAGTGGTGGTCCAGCAGCTGGGCGACCGGCTGGCCGGTCACCGGCGATCCGCTGAGCATGGCCCTGTATCCGCTGCGGCTGTTGCTGGTTGCGCTGCAGGCGCCGTTTGACGTGTTTGTGGTCATGGCCTATCTGGTCGCGGTGCTCGGCATGTACGCCTATCTGCGCTGCCTGGTCGATCGGCTGCCCGCCGCCTTCGGCGCGTTGGCCTTCAGCCTGAGCGGCTGGATGCTGGTGCATCTGGGGCACACCTCGATGGTGCATACTGCCGCCTGGCTGCCCTGGATCATGCTGGGTGTGCATCAGGTCTGTGCCGGGCGTCGCTCGCAGCAATGGCTGGGGGCTGCGCTGCTGGCCTTGTCGGTCGGTATGAGCCTGCTGGCCGGGCATGCCCAGATCACGGTGTATGCTCTGTTGCTGGCCGGCTGCTATGGCCTGTTGCTGGTGCTGAGCCAGCGAGCCTGGTCCGGGCTGCTGTTCGGTGCCTTGGGTGTGGCGCTGGGGGTAGCTCTGGTGACGCCTGCCTTGTTGCCCGCCATGGAGTGGACCGGGCATACGCTGCGCAGCGAACTGAGCAGGGAAGAGCTGTTCTCCTATGCCTTTCCGCTATCGGAGGCGCCGGGGTTGATGGTGCCGCTGCTATACGGCTCCACGGCGATCAGTTGGCTGGGTATCGACTACCGTACTCCGGCCCATCTGGGGGAGACGGTGACTTTTCTGCCGGCGATCGGCGGGCTGCTGTGTCTTCTGGCGTTGCTGGCGCCGGTGCAGCGCCGTCATGTGGTGTTTGCCGCGTGCTATGCTCTGCTGGCGTTGCTGCTGGCAACCGGGGACCGGTTCGCTCTGGCCGGATTGATTACCGAAAATGTCTTTCCGCTGAATATGTTCCGGGCCTCATCCCGGCATTTGCTGGAGGTCACTTTCTGCTTTTCCGTGCTGGCGGCGATAGGCTTGCAGGCGCTTGGTGACGGCCGTCTGAGCCGCCGGCGGATCAGGCTGGGAGCCCTGCTGCTGATGCTGCTGCTGGGTGTGGCAATACTGCTGGCGCTGGCCTTCGGCCCATTGATGGCGTGGCCGTCGGACAAGATGCTCGGGCCGATGTTACTGGCTGCGGCGGCGGTCGCTCTGGCCCTGGTTGTGTTGTTCTGGCGTGCGCGCGGCAAGCTGCCGGTGGCGGGCCTGGCGTTGCTGCTGCTGCTCGGGCAGACCTGGCTGATCGGCTATCAGTTGCCCTGGTACCGCTTGCCGCAGAGCATGCTGGGCAAGTCGGCCCAGGCCTGGGCCGCAGATTTCCAGTCCGAGCTGGGGCAGGATTATCGCGGTCTGGCGATGGATGGCTGGGAGGCCCGGCTGTTCAATCCGGATGTCAGTCGGTTGCATGGGGTCAATACTCTGGGCTGGTATGGCCCACTGTTGAACAGGTCCGTGGTACAGCTCACCGGGCTGACCAGCGGTGGCTGGATTCAGCGTTTTGTACTCGCGCAGCAGGATGTCACCCTGGATCTGCTTGCCGTGCGTCTTGTCGCGCTGCCTGCGGCGCAACAGCATCTGGTCGAGGGTCAACCTGAGCGCTGGCGGTTTGCCGGTGTGCATGGCGATGAGTATCTGTACGAAAATACCCGGGTCCTGCCCCGCGCTCGGCTGGTGTGCAGTACGCAGCGGCTTGATGATGACGAGGCTTTTGTCCGGGCGGTGCGCCGCGGCAGGCTCGAACTGTCGGTTGCCGATACCGGTTATATCAATGATCAGGCTGTCGAGTTGCGCGCTGCTGGTGCCGATTGCGCCGGGCAGGTGCGCATTATCCAGGACCGGGGCCATGTACTGCGAATCGAGGCCGATGTTGTCTCGGGGCAGGCGCTGCTGATCATCGCCGACCTGTGGTACCCGGGCTGGACTGCCCGGGTGCAGGGCGAGCTACGGCCGGTACTGCGGGTGAACAATACGTCCCGGGGGGTGGTGCTGGATCAGGGGCGCACCGAGCTGGAGCTGGTGTATCGACCGAGCCGCTGGGGGCTGTCGCTGATGGTTTCGCTGTTGAGTGTCGGGCTGCTGCTGGGCGCGGTGACTGCCGGTCTGCTGTGCCGGCGGCGGGAGTCTGCCGGGCATGGCGCAGGGCGACAGTGACTTACATGGGCAGAAGGAGCAAGTGATGCCTGTTGTTTCCGTGGTTATTCCTCTGTTCCGGGAGGGGGAGCACCTTGCAAGGTCGGTTGCGTCGATTCTGCAGGTGCTGCAGTCCATGGGGGAGACCTTCGAGCTGGTGCTGGTCGATGACGGCTCGCCGGATAATACCTGGGAGCAGATAACCCGGCTGCGCGAGGCACATGCAGAGATCACCGGCATCCGGCTGAGCCGCAATTTCGGCAAGGAAGCTGCCCTGGCTGCCGGTCTGGACAAGGCGCGGGGCCAGGCTGTGCTGGTGATGGATGGTGATCTGCAGCACCCGCCGGCGCTTATTCCGCAGATGCTGCACCTGTGGCGCAGCGGCGCTGATGTGGTGGAGGCGGTCAAGCGCTCGCGTGGTCGCGAGAGCATCTCCAGTCGCCTGCGGGCCGGTCTGTTCTACCGGATCTTTACCCGGCTCACGGGGGTGGATATCAAGGGGGCATCCGATTTCAAGCTCATGGATCGTCGTGTGGTTGATGCCTGGCAGTTACTGCGCGAGCGCAACCTGTTCTTTCGCGGGATGAATGCCTGGCTGGGGTTCAATCGGGTGCAGCTGCCCTTCGATGTCGCCGAGCGGGCAGAGGGCCGTTCCAGCTGGTCGCTGTTGCAGCTGTTGAAACTGGCCTTCACTGCCGTGACCTCGTTTTCTTCCGCACCGCTTTACATGATGATTTTCATGGGTTTGGTGTTTATCGCGCTGGCGCTGGTGATCGGCGCCCAGACCCTCTACATGAAGTTCAGCGGCCTGGCAGTGGATGGTTTTACCACGGTTATTCTGCTGCTGCTGCTGATCGGCGGGGTGTTGTCTTTCGGCCTGGGATTGGTCGGTGTCTACATCGCCCGCATTTACGAGGAAGTGAAAGGGCGGCCCCGTTACATCATTGCCGAGCAGATTGATTAGTGTTCCGTCGGCAGTTTGTCCGCTATCTGATTGTCGGTGCTGCGGGAACCTTGACCCATCTGCTGATCATGGCCGCTGCCGTGGAGCTGGCCAGCCTGTCAGTGACCTGGGGCACCGTGCTGGGATACCTGGGTGCGCTGTCGCTCTCGTTCGCATTCAACTACCGCTGGACCTTCGCCTCCTCCAGGGCCCCCCTTGCCACCTTCTGCCGATACACCGCCGTCTCCCTGAGCGGCCTGCTGCTGAATGTGCTGATGGTCAACGGCCTGGTGGGACTGTTGGGTATCTGGTATCTCACAGCCCAGCTGTCGGTGATCTGGGTCGTGCCAGTGACCAATTACCTGTTGAGCAGGTATTGGGCCTTTTAAGGGGGGGCAGGAGGCCGGTACGCATGGCACGGGAGGTCAATGTAGTGGCCCCTTTTGGCGTGCGATAGTGCGATAATCGCCGCCCGCGTAAATGCGTAAATGTACCTGACCCCTTTCGGAGTGCGCTTTTGAAGGTTCTGCAGTTTTTCCGTACCTATTTTCCGACCAGCCAGGGCGGCATCGAGGAATCCATTCGGCAGATATGCCTGGCCACGGCCAGCCACGGCGTGGAGCAGCGAGTGCTGACGCTGGCGCCGGTGGCCGGGGTGCAGATACTGGAGCGGCCGGAGGCCCGGGTGATTCAGGTGCCGCTGCAGTGGGAGCCGGCGTCCTGCTCGATGGGGCTGGCGACCTTTCGGGCATACCGCGAACAGGCGCAGTGGGCGGATGTGATTCATGTTCATCACCCCTGGCCGTTTGCGGATCTGGTGCATCTGCTGTCCGGCATTCACAAGCCGGTGGTGCTGACCTATCATTCGGATATTCTGCGCCAGCGCCACCTGGAGAGGCTCTATGCGCCGCTACGCCGGCGCTTCCTGGCGCGGGTGGACAGGCTCATTGCCACCTCGCCCGATTATCTGCGTACCAGCCCGCTGCTGCAGCGCCATGCTGACAAGTGCGAGGTGATCCCGCTGGGGCTGGAGCCCGATACCTACAGTGAGCCCCAGGCGCAGACGCTGAAGACGGCGCGCCAGCAGTATGGCGAGGGCTTCTTCCTGTTTGTCGGTGTGCTGCGCTATTACAAGGGGTTGCATGTGCTGCTGGAGGCGGCTGCGCTCTGTGGTCTGCCGGTGGTTATCGCCGGTGCCGGGCCGGAGCAGGCCAGGCTGCAGGCTCAGGCGGCCAGACTGGGGCTGACCAATGTGGTGTTCGCCGGTTTCGTTTCGGAGGATGAGAAGGCCGCCCTGTTCAGCCTGTGCCGTGCGGTGGTGTTTCCGTCCTGCCTGCGTACCGAAGCCTTCGGTGTCACCCTGCTGGAGGGGCAGTTGTATTCCAGGGCGCTGATCTGCTGCGATATCGGCACCGGTACCAGTTACGTCAACCAGCATGAGGTGACCGGGCTGGTGGTGGCGCCGGAGGATGCCGCTGGCCTGGCTGCAGCGATGCTCCGGTTGCAGGTCGAGCCGGAGCTGGCCGAGCGCATGGGGCAGGCTGGCCGGCGTCGGCTGCTTGAGGTGTTCTCCGGAGAGCAGGTGGGGCGGGCCTACACCCGGGTGTACCGGGAGCTGCTGGGTGAGCAGGCGTGAGCAACGCTGCGCACTGTGCAGCAACAGGATGGGCTTATCCGTGTATATAAGCTGTTCATAATGCAAAACCATGATTGAAAAGGAAACTGGGATGAAAAAAGCCATCGTTACTGGTATCACCGGCCAGGACGGAGCCTATCTGGCGCAGCTGCTGTTGAGTAAGGGATACCAGGTATATGGCACCTACCGGCGCACCGCATCAGTGAACTTCTGGCGCAATGAGGAGTTGGGCATTCACCGCCATCCCAACCTGCAGCTGGTCGAGTATGATCTGACCGATATGTCATCCAGCATCCGCCTGCTGGAACGGACTCAGGCCAGTGAGGTGTACAATCTCGCGGCGCAGAGCTTTGTCGGCGTGTCCTTCGACCAGCCGGTGACCACCTCGGAGATCAGCGGTATCGGTGCGTTGAACCTGCTGGAGGCGATCCGCATCGTCAACCCGAAGGCGCGTTATTACCAGGCTTCCACCTCCGAGATGTTCGGCAAGGTGCAGAGCATTCCACAGAACGAGCAGACGCCGTTCTATCCGCGCAGCCCCTATGCGGTGGCCAAGCTGTATGCCCACTGGATGACCATCAACTACCGCGAGAGCTACGGCATCTTCGGTACCAGCGGGATTCTGTTCAACCATGAGTCGCCGCTGCGTGGTCGCGAGTTCGTGACGCGCAAGATCACCGATAGCGTGGCGCGCATTGCCCTGGGCAAGCAGGAGGTGCTGGAGCTGGGCAACATTGATGCCAAGCGTGACTGGGGCTTTGCCCGGGAATACGTCGAGGCGATGTGGAAGATGCTGCAGGTGGATGAGCCCGATACCTTTGTTGTCTCCACTGGCCGCACTGAGACGGTGCGCAGCTTTGTCGAGATGGCCTTCCGCGCCGCCGGTATCTGTGTCGAGTTCCAGGGCCGCGCCGAGGACGAGGTGGCGGTGGTCACGGCGCTGGACGAGTCGGTGAGCGGCCTGAGTCTGCCACTGAAGATCGGTCAGACGGTGATGCGGGTCAATCCGCAGTTCTATCGTCCGGCGGAGGTCGAGCTGTTGATCGGTGATCCGGGCAAGGCCCGGGAGAAACTGGGCTGGAGTGCCCAGACCTCGCTGGAGGAACTGTGTCAGATGATGGTTGAGGCGGATCTGCGTCGCAATCAAGCCGGCTTCTCGTTTTGACGGTGAGCACTACCAGTGCCGCCCGCTCGCGTCGGGCTCTGGTAACCGGGGCGGGCGGCTTTACCGGCCACTACCTGGTGCAGGAGCTGCAGGCGCAGGGCTGGGAAGTCTGGGGGTTGGGGCGTGTCCCGGCGGCCGGCGCTGACCATGTCATTCACGCCGATCTGCTGGATGCAGCCGGGCTGCAGGCTGCGGTGGAGCAGGTGGCACCGGATGCGGTGTTTCACCTGGCGGCGATTGCCTTCGTTGGGCATGGCTCGCCGGCTGACTTCTATCAGGTCAACGTGGTGGGCACTCGCAATCTGTTGCAGGCGCTGGCCAGTCTGGAGCGTCCGCCGCAGAGTGTGCTGCTGGCCAGTAGCGCGAATGTGTATGGCAACGTGGCCGAGGGCATGCTGTCGGAATCCACGCCCTTCAACCCGGCCAACGATTATGCGGTCAGCAAGGTGGCCATGGAAATGATGGCCCGGCTGTGGCAGGACAAGCTGCCGTTGGTGGTGGTACGGCCGTTCAACTATACCGGGGTTGGGCAATCGACCGACTTTCTGGTACCGAAGATCGTTGACCACTTCCGCCGTCGGGCTACCTCAATGGAGCTGGGCAACCTGCAGGTCTGGCGGGATTTTTCCGATGTGCGTGATGTGGTGCGAGCCTATCGCCTGCTGGCTGATGTCTGCCCGGCGGGGGAGACGGTGAATATCTGCTCGGGCCGCAGCCACTCGCTGCTGGAAGTGGTGGACATGGCCACAGCCATTACCGGGCATGAGCTGGAGGTACGGGTGAATCCGGCCTTTGTGCGGGCCAACGAGGTGCGCACGCTCTATGGCGATGCCTCTCGGCTGGACCAACTTATCGGTGGCTGGTCGCCGCGGGAGTTTGCCGAGACTCTGCGCTGGATGCTCGAGTACTATGTGGATGGTTCGACAACTGATGAGTAATGTGATGAAACTGACCATGCCCCGTTTCGACTCCGCCCCGGTTCTGGTGGTGGGTGATGTGATGCTGGATCGTTACTGGCATGGTCCCAGCGAGCGGATTTCTCCGGAAGCGCCGGTGCCGGTGATCCGGGTGGACCAGATCGAGGATCGCCCCGGCGGTGCGGGTAACGTGGCGCTGAACATTGCTGCGCTGGGTGCGCCCGCCTGGCTGGTGGGGGTGACAGGGCAGGATGAGGCAGCCGAGATTCTGCAGCGTCGGCTTAACGCGGCGGGGGTGTATTGCGCTTTCCAGGAACATGCAGGCCAGCCGACCATCACCAAATTGCGGGTCATGAGCCGCCATCAGCAGTTGTTGCGGGTGGACTTCGAGGAGCCCTTCGATACCGATGGTGACGCACTGCTGAGTTCCGTTGAAGCGCTGTTGGACAAGGTCAAGGTGGTGGTCTTGTCGGACTACGGCAAGGGCGCGCTGGTCAACCATCAGGCGCTGATCCGGCTGGCTCGCGAACGGGGTTTGCCGGTGCTGGCGGACCCCAAGGGCAAGAACTTCAGCATTTATCGCGGTGCCACCCTGATCACACCGAATATGGCCGAGTTCGAGGCGGTGGTTGGACGCTGCGCCACTGAGCACGAGTTGGTGGAGCGGGGCATGGCCTTGATCGATGAGCTGGATCTGCAGGCGTTATTGGTGACCCGCAGCGAGCACGGCATGACCCTGCTGCGCAAGGGCGAGCCCGCCTTGCATCTGCCCGCTCGCGCCCGTGAGGTGTTTGATGTGACCGGTGCCGGTGACACTGTCATCTCCACGCTGGCGACTGCGCTGGCGGCGGACGAGTCGCTGCCCACTGCGGTGGCGCTGGCCAATCTGGCGGCGGGTATTGTCATTGGCAAACTGGGGACTGCGGCGATCAGTGAACCGGAGTTGCGCCGTGCGGTGCAACAGGAGCAGGGCGCCGGGCGCGG
>JAAYHO010000166.1 GCA_012735335.1 Gammaproteobacteria bacterium | reverse complement strand
GATCCAGGTGCACGCCTTCCTCGACGGCCGGGACACCCCGCCGCGCAGTGCCGCCCCCTCGCTGGCCCTGCTGGAAGAAACCTACCAGCGCCTCGGCAAGGGCCGCACCGCCAGCCTGATCGGCCGCTACTTCGCCATGGACCGGGACAACCGCTGGGACCGGGTGGAAGCGGCCTACCGGCTGATCACCGAAGGGCAGGGCGAGTTCCAGGCCGCGACTGCTGCCGAAGCGCTGGATGCCGCCTACGCCCGGGATGAGAGCGACGAGTTCGTCAAGGCCACGGTGATCGGCGAGCCGGTACGGGTGGAAGATGGTGACGCGGTGATTTTCATGAACTTCCGCGCCGACCGGGCCCGGGAGCTGACCCGCGCCTTTGTCGAGCCGGAGTTCGCCGGCTTCGCCCGCCAGCGTCAGTTGAACATGGCCGGTTACGTCATGCTCACCCAGTATGCGGCGGACATTCCGGCCCCCTGCGCCTTCCCGCCTTCGACCCTGAACAACGTGCTGGGCGAATACCTGGCCAAACAGGGCAAGACCCAGCTGCGCATTGCCGAGACTGAAAAGTACGCCCACGTCACCTTCTTCTTCTCCGGTGGCCGGGAAGAGCCCTTCGACGGTGAAGAGCGCATCCTCATCCCCTCGCCGAATGTTGCCACCTACGACCTGCAGCCGGAAATGAGCGCCCCCGAGGTCACCGACCGCATCGTCGAAGCCATCGAGCAGCAGCGCTACGACGTGATCATCGTCAACTACGCCAACGGCGACATGGTTGGTCATACCGGAGTGTTCGAGGCAGCGGTCAAGGCGGTGGAGTGCCTGGATCAGTGCATCAGCCGCATCGAGACCGCGCTGAACAAGGTCGGTGGTGAAGTGCTGATCACCGCTGACCACGGCAACGTCGAGCAGATGGCCGACGCCAGCACCGGTCAGGCGCACACCGCGCACACCTGCGAGCCGGTACCCTTCGTCTATGTTGGCCCGCGCAAGGTCAGCATGCGTGACGGCGGCATCCTCTCCGATGTGGCGCCGACGGTCCTGACCCTGCTCGGCCTGCCGCAACCGGCGGAAATGACCGGTCGCTCGATCCTCACGTTGCACGACTGAGCCGTCCTGTGAACGGCCGTCCGGGCTATAGCCAACCCCGCGCCGCTGCCGCCTGGGCAGCGCTGGCGCTGGCATTGCTGTTGGGCGGCCCGGCGCTGCCCGTGCTGGCCCAGACGGATGCGCAAAGCGCCCGGGCCGAGCTGAAACAGACCGAGGCCGAGATAGCCCAGCTGAAAAAGCTGCTCGGCAGCCTGCAGCAGGAAATGTCCGGACTGGAGAAGGACCTCAAGAACAGCGAAAGTCAGATCGCCCGTCTGCGCCGCGAGAGCGGCGCAATCGAGCAGCAGATTGCCGACGGCGAGACCCGTCTGGCGGACCTGCAGCAGCAGGCGCGCAACCTGCAACAGGCCCTGGAAGCGCAGCAGGAGCAGATCGCCCGACAGGTTCGCGCCGCCCATCGGGCCGGTCGCCAGGATTACCTGAAGATGGTGCTCAACCAGGATGATCCGGCGCGCATGGCCCGCATGCTGCGTTACTACGGCGACTTCAACCGGGCCCGGGTCGAGGAAATCAACCGCTACACCCAGACCATCGAAGACATCCGCCTGGCCAGCGCACAGATTGCCGAGCAGCAGAGCCAGCTGCAGGACAACCGCGCGGCCCTGGCCCAGCGCCGCAGCGCGCTGGAAAGCGAGCGCGACAAGCGCGGCAGCATCCTCGCCAGTCTGCGCGAGCGCAGTCAGGACCAGCAGCAGGAAGTGCGCCGTCGGGAGGCCGAACGGGCCGAACTGGCGGCGCTGATCAAGAAACTCGATGAAGCCATCACCAGTATCCCCACCCCCGCTGGCAGCCTGCCGTTCGCCCAGGCCCGGGGCAAGCTGCCGCTGCCGGTACAGGGCCAGATCCGCGCCCGCTTCGGCAGCCAGCGCGGTGCCGATGCCCGGTTGAAATGGGACGGCCTGCTGCTCGGCGCCGCCGAGGGTACGCCGGTACATGCCGTCCACGGCGGCCGGGTGGTGTTCGCCGACTGGCTGCGCGGCTCCGGGTTGCTGCTGATTCTGGACCATGGCAATGGCTATCTGAGCCTGTACGGCCACAATCAGACCCTGCTGCGCGAAGTCGGCAGCTGGGTGCAGCCCGGCGATGCCATCGCCACCGTGGGCAATACCGGTGGGCTGGGCGAGCCGACACTGTATTTTTCCATTCGCCACCGTGGCCAACCGCTTGATCCCGCCGTCTGGTGTATGCTGCGGGGCTGAGAATGCTTTGAAAAAAGCGCTGCCCTCGTTCATGCTTCCAGCTGAATCAGGGCCGTGTGGGTCGGAAAAGATCCATTGGGGATTCAGCACTGCGGCGGATCAGCCGATACATTTCAGGATGATGTTCTGACGGGGGAGAGTTTTGATGACCGCTGTGCGTAAATTGGCCATGACCAGCCTGGTTCTGGCGCTCGGTATACTGCCCGTGCAGGCCCAGGAGCGAGAAACCGCCGCGCCCCTGCCGCTGAACGAACTGCGCACCTTTACCGAGGTGCTGGAGCGCATACGCACCTCCTACGTGGAGCCGGTGGACGACGCCACCCTGCTGGAAAACGCCATTCGCGGCATGCTCGAAGGGCTCGATCCGCACTCCGCCTACCTTGAGCCCGAAGCCTTCCAGGGCCTGCAGGACACCACCACCGGCCAGTTCGGCGGGCTGGGCCTGGAAGTCGGTCAGGAAGACGGCTTCATCAAGGTCATCTCACCGATCGATGACACCCCGGCCTCCCGTGCCGGTATCGAACCGGGCGACCTGATCGTCAAGATCGACGATCACCCGGTCAAGGGCATGAGCCTGATGGATGCGGTCGAGCAGATGCGCGGTGCCCCCGGCTCGAAGATCACCCTGACTCTGGTGCGTGGCGCCGGGCGACCCTTTGATGTGCAGCTGGAAAGAGCGGTGATCAAGGTCAGGAGCGTGCGTACGGAAACCCTCGAACCCGGCTACGCCTACCTGCGTATTACCCAGTTCCAGAACAACACCGGCGATGAAGTACGCCGCAGCCTGGTCAGCCTGAACGAGAAGGGCGAGCTCAAGGGGCTGGTCATGGACTTGCGCAACAACCCCGGTGGCGTGCTGCAATCGGCGGTGGAAGTGGCCGATGCCTTCCTCACCGAAGGGTTGATCGTCTATACCAAGGGCCGACTGGCCAATACCGAGCTGCGCTTCAACGCCACCGCAGGTAACCCCAGTGCCGATGTGCCGGTGGT
>JAAYHO010000165.1 GCA_012735335.1 Gammaproteobacteria bacterium | reverse complement strand
TGGGCTACTAATTGCTCATCCATGCGTCTCTCCGCCCCTTGAGTATTCGTTGCTGGTAAGGCACAAAGTCCTCGTTGTCCATGATATTGCGGTATATCAGGTCTCCCCATTGGTGTCGGGTGCCTATTACCTGAAGTCCGGTGCTGACGATCTGCCCCAGTAGAGGCTGACCTGCGGTAGTGAGGTCTACCAGGTCGACTGGCCGACCAAAAGCGAGGGCGACGGCCTGGGTGATGGCGATACGCTCGTCTGTGGTCAGTGGCTGGTCTGCCTGTACTGCTACATCGATATCGCTGTCGGGGCGAGCTGTGCCATGGGCGATCGAGCCGAACAGGGCGGCCAGCCGGATGTCCGGGAACTGTTTGAGTACTTCCCTGAGTTTGAGGGCTGGCTGGTGTTCTGAGAATCTGTCGCTCATCTGGCCTGTCCTGAAAGTGTTGTCATTGAGTCTATCACGGCATATGGCCTTTGCTCTGAGGAAACGCGGACTGTGCTGGCGGATAGGGGAGGCTACTGGGATAATCCGGCCCACTTGCCAGCGTAAAGATCTTCTTGTCATGTGCTCACTCTCCGGCTATCTCGGCCTGTTCCTCTCTTCCTTTATTGCTGCCACCTTTCTGCCGTTGCAGTCGGAGCTGGTGCTGGTCGGTCTGGTGCTGTCCGGTGATTTTTCGGTGCTGATGCTGTTTCTGGTGGCGACGCTGGGGAATGTGTTGGGGTCGCTGGTCAACTGGGTGTTGGGTTTGTATCTGCTGCGCTGGCAGGACAAACGCTGGTTCCCGGTGTCCGTCGAGCGGTTGGAGCGGGCCCGGCGGGCCTATGGGCGGTATGGTTTCTGGTCGCTGCTGTTGAGCTGGATGCCGATTATCGGTGATCCGCTGACGGTGGCGGCCGGGGTGATGCGTGAGCCGCTGTGGCGTTTTCTGCTGCTGGTTACGCTGGCCAAGGCCGGGCGCTATCTGGTGTTGATTGCTCTGGTCTTGAGCTAGCGGCCAGACAGGCCACTAGACCACTATCGCGTGCGCCGGGCAAACAGCCGGGTGGCGGCCAGCCCTTGCGCTGCAGGGCGTCGAGCAGAGCGGGGATCTGTCCGCTGTTGTCCAGCCACTCGTTGATGGTGCGCCCGTCGATCCGGCAGAAGTCCGAGTGCATGTGCCTGGCCACCCGTGCCTTGTCACCTCGGGCAGAAATTCGTCGGCCAGATGGCCGAGCGCCAGTTGCAGTGTGCCCTGCACGAAGCGGTCGCTGGGCAGTGCGTCGATAGGCGGCAGGTCATGGCTGGCCATCAGTTGTCGGTAGATAAGTACATGGTTGTGCTCCGGCTCGCCATCACCCCGCTCTTCCAGGTAGGTGCGAACCAGATCGTGGCAGGACGGCTCGTGCCAGCGGCTGATCAGTCCGTACAGCCAGGCACCATCCACCAGCTTGGTGGCGGCGACGTTGTGCAGAAAGTACAGGGCCTGGTAGAGCTCATGCAGATCGGTCTGCTCGATATGATAGGGGCTCAGCGTTTGCATGGGTCATATCCTGTTCGGGGCTATTCATTTCGAGCGGTGGCGGCGGAAAAGATTCAGCAAAAAG
>JAAYHO010000164.1 GCA_012735335.1 Gammaproteobacteria bacterium | reverse complement strand
GGTAAAAACTCAGGGTTGGTGTGGAACCACCAACGACTGGTGCGTGAACGCGCACGGCGAGTACACCACGCTTGAGGAGGCCGAGGCTGCCGTCAAAGAGATATTTGATGACGTGCGTCCCTACGAGGACGAGGAGGCAGACGATTCTGTGGTCAAGGCGTACAAGCCGGGTCTGTATATTCAAATGAGTGAAGAAGATACAGGGGACTGGTGCTATAAGGAAATCCAGGAAAAGGTGACGCTCGTTATGACTGATGTGCAGATAGAAGACTTGATTGCCGAGCTGGAAGAAGCTGCCAACGAGGAGGGTTACACCCTCTCCGGGGCACTGCCCGACATGATCGCTGAGCGCTTGGATGATTTGCTGGAAGAGGCCGAAGAAACTCTGGAAGATTTGGAGCTGACCCAGAGCTTTCGAGACAAACTGAGCGGCGCGGAGTCCGTGCGCGATCTGCTAGATCTCATTATCGAGGCTCATTATTTTGGCCGAGCAGATACCGTCGCCGGATACCTGGCTGCCCGCTAGGCCGCTTTTCGGATATGGCGGCAGAACTCAGGCAGGTCAGCAATGACCTGCCTGCGAAGATCATAGCCAGCCGGAGTGCAGCCCCTCCCTACTGCGGTAGCACCGCTGTATATCTGATTTTTGTTTTTAATGATGAAAGCACGACTCATCTAGCAAACCAGATCACCAGGCTGCAAGCGTGAGAGTTGCTGGATAACTTAACGGATATTTGGTCAGATTATTGTTGCATAACCATTCTGTAGGTGTATAATAGAGCCGTACCCAGCAGCACAGGCTGCTACCGCACCGAGCGGAAAACTCGGCTTAACACTTGGGTGACCTTTATGAGTATTCAAATCATTGATTTCAACGCAGCTCTGGTCGGCAGCGAAGACGCGACCTTCAGCTGCACAGTTGAGCGTGGCGGTAAGCAATATCGTATGGAATGGGTTTTTCCAGAGCAGTCCGCCGACTTCTTTAACTACGTTGACGATTGCGTGCGCACAGACGTGGATATTAGAAATGTCTGGGGCAAGGCTATCCGCGCAATGGTGGCGCTGGCCGGTGAAGGCGAAGAACACGCCTCTGACACTGATTACGTTGAGGAAAACTGCCCTGATTTTATTGATGCCATGAACGACCTGGCAGACGCAATCGACAAGTGGTAATCACACCAGTTACCTGTGGGCCAAGGATGGCCACCCCTGCTCTGTAAGTACAGCTATCAACAAGACAAGGTGAGACCATGCACAATGAAGCATTGCCAGCCGTGGCAGAAAACAAACTATCTGAATCCGACTTTTTAAACTGCATACGCGAATTGGTTAGCTACCAGGATCAACCGGGCACCACTGGGTGTGTATACGCAATGCCGAGCCAGCCAGGGGCCGACGGCATGCCCGTTATTGAACTGGATGAATTGCTTGGCATGCTGGATATGACTGATCAGCAGTTGTTGGCAAAGCTGGCGCAGTACCGGTTCATTGTGTGGGACGGTGGCACCATCCACGGTAACGGCTGGGTTAACACGTACCACCCTCGGCTAAGGACAGTCACCAGGATTTATGAAGGATAGCCCCAGGGTAAACAGCCGGTCATTGTTACCGGCT
>JAAYHO010000017.1 GCA_012735335.1 Gammaproteobacteria bacterium | reverse complement strand
GGCAATAAGCGTGAAAGCATAACCAGATGGTGCTTATATTTTTCTGACAATAGGCGCCCATTCGTTGTACTAGTATTCGACTTGAACATCTCGATGAGAGAACACTGATAAGAGGATGAAACCATGTGCAGCTACATCCCCAGGTCCCACTTGATCCCGCTTCCAGATAACCCGGCTTGAAATAAAGCGAGAGCCCACAGCTCTCGGATATGGCTATCCGGGCAACACTTAATACATTTCAGTGACATACAGATAGCGTGCGCTGCTGGTGCGGCGTGATTATTACGGCTATTTGTCGCTCGGCACGAGTCAGGAGTTTCGAGAACACAATATCCTGCATGGCGCGGGATACAGACGTGCTTAATAAAAACAATAGATTCGAGGCACAATGCAATGCACACTCAAGCTGATTCACTTCAGTACGATATCGCTGCGAGCAGTAGCCCCAGCGCAGACTTGTGGAATGAAGATCTGGCTCCGGCCAGAGCAGAAGACAAGACCTGGACCTGGCAGAGCATCTCGGGGCTCTGGGTTGGCATGGTTGTCTGTGTTCCAACCTACATGATGGCCGCTGGACTGGTAGCCGAAGGCATGTCCTGGTGGCAAGCGGTCCTCACGGTTCTACTCGGCAACGTTATTGTACTGGTCCCCATGATTGCCATTGGTCACGCGGGCACCAAGCACGGCATTCCCTTCCCGGTGCTGCTGCGCTCTTCTTTCGGCACCGCGGGCGCCAAGTTGCCGGCCATGTTGCGGGGGCTGGTTGCCTGCGGCTGGTTTGGTATCCAGACCTGGGTGGGTGGCTCGGCGATTTATATTATCGTCAACATCATGACCGACAATGCCATCGCCGGCAGCGTTATCGGTTTTCTCGGTATCGATATGGGGCAGTTGGTCTGTTTCCTGCTGTTCTGGGCCATGCATGTGGTCTTCATCGCCTACGGCACTGAATCCATCCGCTGGCTGGAAACCTACGCCGCGCCTTTCCTGATCGCCATGGGTCTTGCCCTGCTGGGCTGGGCTTATTTCAAGGCCGGCGGTTTTGGTGAAATGCTCTCGACGCCCTCGCAATTTATTGCCGGCGGCGCCCGGGAAGGACAATTCTGGTCCGTGTTCTGGCCAGGACTGACGGCGATGGTAGGTTACTGGGCCACGCTGGCCCTCAACATTCCCGACTTCACCCGCTTTGCCCGCAGCCAGAAGGACCAGTTTATCGGCCAGGCCCTGGGGTTACCCTTGCCCATGGCACTCTTCGCCTTTATCGGCGTAGCTGTTACCTCGGCAACCGTGGTGATCTATGGCAGGGCCATCTGGGATCCCGTTGAGCTGACCAGTCAGATGGGCGGTATCGCGGTGGTCATCGCATTGATCGCCCTGATCCTGGCAACGCTGACCACCAATCTGGCTGCCAATGTCGTTGCCCCCGCTAACGGCTTTTCCAACCTCAGCCCCAGCAAGATCTCATTCAAGATGGGCGGGTACCTGACCGCAGGTATCGGTATTGCGATCATGCCATGGAAGCTGCTGGAGTCGACCAGCGCCTATATCTTCACCTGGCTGATTGGCTACTCGGCACTGCTCGGCCCGGTCGCCGGCATCATGGTTGCTGACTATTTCGTGATTCGGAAAACCCGGCTGAATCACCATGCCCTCTTCCGCAACGACGGCGAGTACAGCTACCGCAATGGCTGGAACCCGGCAGCCCTGATCGCGCTGGTGATAGGGGTTCTACCCAACCTGCCGGGCTTCCTGCATGTCGCCGGCTTCATCGATAGCGTGCCCGCTGTATTCCAGGAGATCTATACCTATGCCTGGTTTGTCGGCCTGGCGATTGCTGCCGGTGTCTACCTGCTGCTCATGCGCAACAGTATGCAAGCACCAGAGTGAACTCGGTTATCTATCGGGCCGGAAAGCAATTGCAAGTGCCGGCTCGCCAAGACCTGTAAGGAGAACCAGAAATGTCCGTACTCATAAAGAACGGCACTGTGGTCACTGCCGACAAGACGTATCTAGCCGATGTGTATTGTGACGAGGGGAAAATTGTTGCGATTGGGGAGAATCTGGATGCTCCCGCTACTGCTGAGGTAATAGATGCGGGCGGCCAGTATGTGATGCCGGGTGGTATTGATCCCCATACCCATATGCAACTACCGTTCATGGGCACCGTGGCCAGCGATGATTTCTATACCGGGACGGCCGCCGGATTGGCTGGCGGCACCACCAGCATCATCGACTTCGTCATCCCGTCGCCCCAGCAGTCCCTGCTCGAGGCGTTCCACCAATGGCGTGACTGGGCCGCCAAAGCGGCGGCGGATTATACCTTTCACGTGGCCATCACCTGGTGGGATGAGTCGGTACATGAGGAAATGGGCGTGCTGGTGCGCGAGCATGGCGTCAACAGCTTCAAGCACTTCATGGCGTATAAGAACGCGATCATGGCGGACGATGAAACCCTGGTGAAAAGTTTCCGCCGTTCTGTCGAACTCGGCGCGATGCCGACGGTTCATGCGGAGAATGGAGAGCTGGTCTTTCAACTGCAGCAGGAGTTGCTCGCCAAGGGCATGACTGGCCCCGAAGCACACCCGCTCTCACGCCCGCCCGTGGTTGAAGCCGAAGCAGCCAATCGGGCTATCCATATCGCCCAGGCAATGAACGTGCCTATCTATATTGTGCATGTGTCCTGCAAGGAATCTCTGGAGGCCATTACCCGCGCCCGCAATAACGGAAACCGCGTTTACGGCGAGGTGCTGGCCGGTCATCTGGTCATTGATGAAAGCGTTTATCGGCATCCTGACTTTGCATTTGCCGCAGCCCACATCATGAGTCCGCCATTTCGTGCCAAAGAACATCAGGAAGCGCTCTGGCAGGGTCTGCGCGGCGGCAACCTGCACACCACAGCGACGGATCACTGCTGTTTCTGCGCTGATCAGAAAGCCGCTGGCAAGGAGGACTTCACCCTTATTCCCAACGGCACCGCCGGCATCGAGGATCGCATGGCGATCATGTGGGATGAGGGCGTCAACAAGGGTCGCCTGACCATGAACGAGTTTGTCGCGGTGACCTCAACCAATACGGCCAAGCTGTTCAATATGTATCCGCGCAAAGGCTCCGTCTCCGTGGGTGCCGATGCGGATCTGGTGGTCTGGGATCCCACCGGCACACGCACTATTTCCGCCCGGACACACCATCAGAACATCGACTTCAATATCTTTGAAGGCCGCACGGTGACCGGCATCCCAAGCCATACCCTGAGCCGGGGGAAGATCGTCTGGCGTGACGGTCAGCTTCTCGCAGTGGAAGGCGCCGGCCAGTACATTCCCCGGCCCGCCTTTGGCCCGGTGTTCGATGCTATCGCCCGTGAGAACGAGCTGAATACACCGCAGCCTGTGATACGCCAAGGCTAGCGATGCAACGAAGCAGTCCCCTGCGCGGACGAGGAAAACACAGTGTGGATATATCTATGCATGGCGTTGGCGGCAGGGGCGGTCCTGCCGTTACAGGCAGGCCTGAATGCCCAGCTGGCATTGAGCGCGGGGCATGCCCTGTGGGCATCCTGCGTCTCCTTTGCAATCGGGCTACTGCTCCTGATAATCGTATGCATGACTGTTCGCCTGCCCCGTCCTGCCTGGGACGATCTCGCCTCGGTGCCTTTCTGGCAGTGGGGCGGAGGGGTCATGGGGGCCTTTTTTGTCAGCGCAATGGTCATGCTCAGCCCACGACTGGGCGCAGCGACCATGCTGGGGATGGTGCTGGTCGGACAAATGATTGCTGCAGCCCTGATTGATCACTTCGGTCTGGCGGGATTTACCCCACATGCACTGAGTCTCGGGCGAGTTGCCGGCATTGCGTTGCTGATTACCGGAGGCATTCTCGTCCGCCTGTATTAATAAGCGCGCCCAAGTATCTGAAGTCGGGCCAAGTAAAATAAAAATAATATCCTGGAGTAGAACATGAAAAAAATAACCAGCTCTTCGCTTGTGCTTATCGCCGGCGCAGTGGCTACCAGCTCTGTTTGCGCTGGCGAGCTTATCCAATGGCACACCAACAGCCTGACCTATCTCTACGGTAAGAATTACAAAGTAGACCCGCCGATCCAACAAACCTTCACCTTCGAACACGCCAGCGCCTGGAGCGTAGGCGATTTATTTCTCTTCATCGATCAGATCAACTTCAATGGCAAGGGCGCCAATGATGGCCGTGATAATCGGACCCACTATGGCGAGTTTTCCCCTCGCCTGTCGTTCGGCAAAATCAGTGGCACCAACATTGCGCTCGGTCCTGTTACCGACATACTGGTCTCGATGACCTATGAGTTTGGTAAAGGCGACACCGAAGCCTATCTGATCGGTCCTGCCATTGATCTGGCAATACCGGGATTTGACTTCTTCCAACTCAATACCTATCTGCGTAAAACCGATGGTGGCCGGCCCGGCGACAACGTCTGGCAGATAACCCCGGCCTGGAGCTATACCATCCCGATGGGCCGCTCCGACCTGGTGATTGATGGCTATATCGATTGGGTTGTGGACAACGATAAGAACAGCCGCGGCGAATATCACGCCAACGTCCATATCAATCCGCAGATCAAATATGACATGGGCAAGGCGCTGGGCTGGAGAGAGAAAGTCTATGTTGGTATCGAGTATGACTATTGGAAGAACAAATTTGGAATTAAAGATGGCGGCTATGTCAGTGAGCAATTTGTCGGAACAACTGACCAGAATACCGCCAGCCTGCTATTGAAGGCGCACTTCTAGACCAATGAAGATGCTGGTACCCAAGCGAGGTACCAGCATCTTGCTCGCGCCAGCAACTCCCGGTAACACCTTATTGTGCGGGCCGCTACCCAGGCGGTGCATGGCAGGCTTGATCCGGCGCCACATTGTTATAGGATAACATCAAATTATCTGAACAAGGATCTTCGCATGCCGCGCCTCGCCCCCCTCGCTCTCGCTCTGACCGCTGTCGTCAGTCTCGCTCTGCATGCCCATGAGCCGCACGACCATGCCCACGGGTCCCACAATGCCGCCGCCCACCAGCATGGCGTCGGCACCCTGGATATCGTCATTGACGGCCAGCAACTGCTGCTGGAACTGAGCACCCCGGCAGCTGACCTGCTCGGCTTCGAGCATGCACCGCATAACCAGACGCAACGTGATCAGCTCGACAGTCTGATGAACACGCTGCGCCAGCCGGAAAAGTTGTTTGCCCTGCCCGCTGCCGCGCAATGCAGTCTGGATTCGGCGGAGCTGCATAGTCCCCTGTTTGCCCTGCATGAACATTCAAGCGATGATGCCCATGCCCAACATGAGCATCACCATGGGCATGATGATGAGCACCAACACGAGCATGCTGATATCACCGCGCAATACAGCTACTCCTGCATCACTCCGACACGCCTGGAGCATCTGGACGTCACCCTGTTCGATCTGTTCCCCGGCAGCGAGAAACTGATCCTGCAGGCGATCACACCGCAGGGCCAGCAGGGCGGTGAGCTGACAGTCACCGACAGACGCGTGCGCTTCTGAATACTCCAACGGAACCTCTGATGGCCGAACCGGTAATACAACTCGAGCAGATCACCTTTGCCTGGCCCGGCCGGGCCACCCTGCTGGACATCGACAGTTTCACCCTGCAGGCGGGCGAGCGGGTGTTTCTCAAGGGCCCTTCCGGCAGCGGCAAGACCACCCTGCTGGGGCTGCTGGGCGGCGTTCAGCTGCCAGCCAGCGGTCGTATCCGGCTGCTCGGTGAAGATCTGGCCGGCATGTCCGGCTCGGCACGCGACCGTTTTCGTGCCGATCACACAGGTTATATCTTCCAGATGTTCAACCTGCTGCCGTATCTGTCGGTAGTGGAGAACATCACCCTGCCCTGCCACTTTTCCAGCCGGCGTCAACAGCGCGCCAGCCAGCGTCACGGCAGTGTGCAGGCTGCCGCACTGCATCTGCTGGCCCACCTGGGGCTGGACCAGCCGGCACTGCACAAGCAGCCGGTGACCGAGCTATCGATCGGCCAGCAGCAGCGCGTGGCCGCCGCCCGGGCGCTGATCGGCAGCCCCGAGCTGATCATCGCCGACGAGCCCACCTCGGCGCTCGATGCCGATACCCGGGAGGTGTTTCTGCAACTGCTATTCAGCGAATGCGAGGCGCTGGGCAGCAGCTTGCTGTTCGTCAGCCATGACGCCGCGCTGGAGCCGCTGTTCGATCGCAGCCTGTCGCTGCGCGAACTCAACCGTGCCGTCGTCAACCCCGAGGTGATCTGATGTACCTGTTTCCACTGGCCTTGCGCAGTCTGCTCAATCGACGCTTTTCCGCATTGCTGACGGTACTGGCCATCGCCCTGAGCGTAACCCTGCTGCTCGGCGTGGAGAAGATCCGCAATGAAGCCCGCGCCAGTTTTGCCGGAACCATTTCCGGTACCGACCTGATCGTCGGCCCGCGCACCGGCTCGGTGCAACTGCTGCTGTATTCGGTGTTCCGTATCGGCAATGCCACCAGCAATATGCGCTGGGATAGCTACCAGAAGATCGCCGAGCATCCCCGGGTAGACTGGGCCATTCCCATCTCGCTGGGTGATTCGCATCGCGGATTCAAGGTGATGGGGACTACCGATGACTATTTCACCCACTTTCGCCACGGCCGTGATCGCCAGTTGCTGTTCGCCGAGGGCCGCGCATTCGATGACCTGTACGATGCGGTGATCGGCGCGGATATCGCCCGGGAGCTGGGTTATCAGTTGGGCAGCGAACTGGTGCTGGCCCATGGTACCGGCGCAGTGAGCTTCGTCGAGCATGCCGACAAGCCGTTCCAGGTCAGCGGCATACTGGCCAAGACCGGTACGCCGGTGGACCGGACCATCCATATCAGCCTGCAGGGCATGGAGGCGCTGCATGTGGACTGGCAGCAGGGAATGCCGGCCCGCGGCGCAGCACGCGTCGATGCCGAACAGGCCCGCAGCCTGGATCTGCCCCCCACCACCATCACGGCCATGCTGCTCGGGCTGGATAGCCGGGTCGCCACCTTTGCCGTGCAACGGGACATCAATCGCTTCCCCAGCGAACCGCTGATGGCGGTGCTGCCCGGGGTCGCGCTACAGGAGTTGTGGAGCCTGCTGGGTGTGGC
>JAAYHO010000163.1 GCA_012735335.1 Gammaproteobacteria bacterium | reverse complement strand
TGCGCTCGGTCGCCGCGCCGGTGTTCGCCGGTAATGGCGACCTGCTGGGTGCCATCAACATCAGCACCAATGCGGCACGGGTCCCGCTGGATGTGTTGCAGAATGACTATCTGCCCCGCTTGCTGCAGCTGGCTGATACAGTCCACAAGACGGTGCGTTCGGCGGCGGGCTGAGCCCGCCCTGCACTATTCGGGTTTTTTCAGCCGCTGTACCGCGCGGGTAATACGGGGGCCGCCGAGCAGTATCAATAAAAAAGCCACCGGCCAAGCGATGTAGAATGCACGCCACCAACGCTGCGCCAACCCCTCGGTAAGACCGGTGTTAACCCAGGTAATGATGAAGGTCATGATGCTGACCATGTAGATGGACATCACCAGGGCAACCACCACCGGTATGTAACGAGCCTTGATCACTATCCACTCCTGCTGCTCTCAATTAAACATTGCCCAATGTACAAGATAAACATGAGTGAATCGACGTCTGCCCCCAGCTTGTGTTATCAGGCCGCGTACGCGGATCTCGACTATGCTTCAGCTGCTCAGCCGAGTAGTCTTTAGTCCGAGACACTGGCCTCTTGCCGGCGCGGTCGATATAGTCCACGGTCAAGGTGTGTCGCCGCGCTGTTGCGGAAAGGACAGGTCAGTTGCATGGGTCGGGCCGCCCATGCAGGAGATTCCGTGATGACTCACCAGCAGTCCGGGCAAGATCTGCCCCGCGCCCAGCTTTTGACCCAACGTGCCTTTGCCACCGTTGAGCGCTTCATGCACATTCAGGCCTCCAGCGGTATTGTTCTGCTGGTGGCTGCGGCCATCGCCCTGATCTGGGCCAACTCTACCTTTGCACCCTCCTACCACGCGCTGTGGCACATGCCGCTGTCCATCGGGCTGGGCAATCTGAGTTTTTCCCAGCCGCTGCACTTCTGGATCAACGACGTGCTGATGACGGTGTTTTTTCTCGTTGTGGGCATGGAAGTGAAGCGCGAGATCCATGAAGGCTCGCTGAGCAACCCGCGTCAGGCAATGCTGCCGATTGCAGCCGCCGCCGGTGGGGTCATGGTTCCTGCCCTCATCTATGCAGCGCTCAATCACGGCGGCCCCGGTCTGCATGGCTGGGCCATTCCCACCGCCACGGATATCGCCTTTGCGGTAGGGCTGCTGGCGCTGCTGGGCCGTTCCATTCCCAGTAACGTGCGCATTTTCCTGCTGGCACTGGCCATCATCGATGATATTGCTGCCATTCTCATCATTGCCGTGTTCTATTCCGAAGGTCTGGACCCAAGCGGCTTTCTGGTGGCAGGCGTGGGTGTGCTCATGGTGCTGGCATTCCAGCAGATGGGCATAGGCAATGCCTTTATTTATGTCATTCCAGGTGCGGTGCTGTGGACAGGCATGCTGATGACCGGTGCACACCCGACGCTGGCAGGCGTCGTACTGGGCATGATGACTCCGGTGATTCCGGTGCGTATGCGCGAGCGACCCATGGAGATGCTGACACGCGTTGCCGGCGAGCTGACGGGGTATGGTTCCACAGCAGGCCGCGATCACGAGAAAATGACTGAACACCTGCGATCGCTGCGCCTGGCCCAGCGGGAAATACTGCCCCCGGTCGTGCGCGTACAGCATGCCCTGCACCCCTGGGTGGCGTTCGGCGTGATGCCGGTCTTTGCCCTGGCCAACGCGGGCATCACGCTCGACGGCATTGACCTTACGGTCAGTGGAGCACAGTGGGTAACCCTCGGCGTGGTCCTGGGGCTGGTGGCGGGCAAACCGGTGGGTATCGTTGGCGCAACCTGGCTGATGGTGCGCCTGGGTTTGTGCACACTGCCCGTGGGGGTCAGCTGGGCTGGCGTCTGGCTGGTCAGCCTGTTCGCCGGGGTCGGCTTCACCATGTCGATCTTCATCGGCATGCTGGCCTTCAGTGATCCCAACCTGCTGGGCGCGGCCAAACTCGGCGTGCTGGCCGGCTCGGTGATCGCTGCCGTGCTGGGTCTGATCTGGGGCGCGTTTCTGGTACGTCGGGCGCGCGCCAGACAGCTGGCGGCAGAACAGGCCTGATGTACCCTGTTTCCTGGCCGGGGGTGTACACTCCCCGGCCATGTTCCACCAACCGCTGATACGCCATGCTTCCCATTGAAGTCCTGCTGCTGTTCACT
>JAAYHO010000162.1 GCA_012735335.1 Gammaproteobacteria bacterium | reverse complement strand
TCAAGCTGATGGGCATCGAGGCGGTGCAGATGGTGCGCCAGCGTATCGAACAGTTCCAGATCGACTGCGATCTGCGCTGGGGCTTCTGCGACCTGGCCAACAAACCACGGCACATGGACGATTTCCGTGCCGATCGGGACGAGCTGCTGGCGCTGGGCTACCGCCATGAACTGAGAATGGTCGAGCCTGACCAGATACACACCGTGGTTGGCTCGAACCGTTACGTCGGCGGCATGGTCGACATGGGCTCCGGCCACCTGCACCCGCTGAATCTGGCCCTGGGTGAGGCTGCGGCAGCGCAGAGTCTGGGGGTGCAGCTGTTCGAGCGCTCGGCGGTGACCTCGGTCGATTACGGCAGCCGCATTACCGTGCATACCAGTGGCGGCCGAGTGCGGGCCGGACACCTGGTGCTCGGCTGCAATGCCTACCACACCGGCATCCAGCGCCAACTGGCCAGCCGGGTGATTGCCGCAGGCAGCTATATCATCACCACCGAGCAGCTGCCCGCAGCACTGGCCCGGGAACTGATCCCCCAGGACATGGCCCTGTGCGACCAGCGTGTGGCCCTCGACTACTTCCGCCTGACCGCAGACAACCGCCTGCTGTTCGGTGGTGCCTGCCATTACTCCGGGCGCGACCCGGCGGACATTGCCGCCTATATGCGGCCGAAGATGCTCAAGGTGTTTCCGCAACTGGCCGATGTGCGCATCGAGCACCAGTGGGGCGGCATGATCGGTATCGGTGCCAACCGCCTGCCGCAGATCGGCCGCCTGCCCGATCAACCCAACGTCTTCTACGCCCAGGCCTACTCCGGCCACGGCGTCAACGCCACCCACCTGGCCGCCCACATCCTCGCCGAAGCCATCACCGGCCAGGCCAGCCGGGGTTTCGACCTGTTCAGCCAGGTACCCCACATCGCCTTCCCCGGCGGCAACCACCTGCGCGCCCCGCTGCTGGCGCTGGGCATGCTGTGGCAGAAGATCAGGGAAGGGAGTTTCTGAACGAGGGATCAGGCAAATTGCTGGGCAAAGGCCGTGATTTTATCTGCCTGCTCAAACTCAACGAGAGGCAGCCGGTTTTTGAGGATGATCTGCTTGGCTGCATCAACCGCTTTGCGTTGGGTCTTGGTCTGTTCTGAATAAGGGGCGGTGACGGGAATCAGGACATTTTCCAGTTTGAGGATTCCTTCACTTTCAGCCCGTGCCAGTCTTATTACCCATTGCTCGCAGTGATCAAGAATGGCGCTTGGTTCGGCCTGATCAAAGGCCAGAGGCTTGATCGCGGCTATCACCTTGTTGCGATGTACCAATGGGAGGTGCAGCCTGGTCAGCTCACCGGTAAGCGTGTCGTCCCGGAAATTACGGATGGCGGCGTCGGAAAACAGAGTCCTGATCTCTCTTACCATCTGTTCTTCTCGCCGCGCACGGGGAACTATCTGCCGCCCAATGAAACGTTCATACAGGCTGTTGAGGGTATCAGTAAAGTCGTCGGCCAGAATGGAGCGCATCGGGCTGAAACGAATCAGCGACTCCCGAGGCTCGGTGAGATATCTGAAATGGTTGACGATCTGATTGTCCGTGGCCTGCGCTGTCATCAGCCGAACGCTTTCAAGCTCGCTTTGCGCGACCTCGATGGCTTTGGCAAATAGCTGCGGACATTCGAAGAACTGATTGACTCGCTTCCAGCGCTTGCGCGCCAGACGATACTCCATGCGGCCATACGCCGGTGCTGTGAGCACGATACCGACGTTGGCAAACTCTTCAGTTTCAGCGTGCGGCGCAAAGCGCACTATGCTGTAGAGACAGGAATATTTCATTCAAGGACGCCCCAGAAGTCATCC
>JAAYHO010000161.1 GCA_012735335.1 Gammaproteobacteria bacterium | reverse complement strand
GAGGAGACCATCTCATCGAGCACCGGCTCGTCCATGCGGCCGGGCGATGGCGCGCTCATCGAGCTGGTGCTCGTCCTTCCCAGGGGCACGGCGAATCTGAGAACCCGGCACTCCGTCAGACGTAGAAGGCTTCCAGCGGCGGGAAGCCGTTGAACTCGATGGAGCTGTAGCTGGTGGTGTAGGCGCCGGTGGACAGCCAATACATGCGGTCGCCGATGGCCAGATTCAGCGGCAGGCCGTATTTGTAGTCTTCGTACATGATATCGGCGCTGTCGCAGGTCGGGCCGGCAATCACGGCTTCTTCCAGTTCGCCGCGCTTTTCGGTCCAGATCGGGAACTTGATCGCTTCGTCCATGGTTTCCACCAGTCCGGAGAACTTGCCCACGTCGGTGAAGATCCAGCGCTCCAGTGCGGTGTGGGACTTGCGCGACACCAGCACCACCTCACTGACCAGAATCCCGGCATTGGCAATCAGCGAACGCCCCGGTTCGAGAATGATCTCCGGCAGATCATCACCGAAGTCCTCATGCAGAAAGCGGGTGATCTCCTCGGCATAGGTCTGCAGGGTGTTGGTCTTGGTCAGGTAGTTGGCCGGGAAGCCGCCGCCCATGTTGATCATCTGCAGGATGATGCCGTCCTCGTTCTTCAGCCGCTCGAAGATCACCTTGACCTTGGCGATGGCGCCGTCCCAGGCACCGATATCGCGCTGCTGTGAGCCGACGTGGAAGGACACGCCATAGGGCACCAGGCCCAGCTCACGGGCCAGCACCAGCAGATCCATGGCCATATCGCTCTGGCAGCCGAACTTGCGCGACAACGGCCAGTCGGCAGTGGTCGAGCCTTCGGTCAGAATGCGCACGTACACCTTGGAACCCGGCGCGGCCTTGGCGATATTGCGCAGGTCGGCTTCGGAGTCGGTGGCGAACAGACGCACGCCCTTCTCGTAGAAGGCGCGGATGTCCTTGGACTTCTTGATGGTGTTGCCGTAGCTGATCTGCTCCGGCTTGACGCCCAGCGCCAGCACCTTGTCCAGCTCGTAGATGGAGGCGATGTCGAAGTTCGAGCCCTTGTTCTGCAACAGGCCGAGCACTTCATTGGCCGGATTGGCTTTTACCGCGTAATACACCTTCGCGTAGGGAAAGCCTGCAACCAGATCGTCATAGGCACGGTCTATGGTTTTCAGGTCCACGACCAGGAAGGGGGTTTCATGCTGATCAGCACAGGCACGGATGCGGCTGAAGGTCTCGTGGTCAAAATATTCGTCGAGCTTGATATTCATGGCGTCGGCTCCAAAGCATAAGTTCTGGTGTCGGGCCGCGTGGGGACAAAACGATCAGCTGCAGGGCAGACAGGCGCAACCTGCACCCGGCACAAAGCCAGGACAGGAGCACGCCTTCCGTAAGCGGACTCTGAACGTATATAGCCAACACACAACCCGGGGGTGCGAACGTCTGATCAGTATCCCCACTTTGGTTCGCCTACTTCCCAAGGCGTGCGCCGAAAGCAATAAGTCCGCTCCCTTCGGGAACCGGTCTTGCTGTCTCGTCG
>JAAYHO010000160.1 GCA_012735335.1 Gammaproteobacteria bacterium | reverse complement strand
TGAGCAGCCAGGACAGCTTCGACTTCGCCAGCTTCAAGGCCATACAGCTGGACAATCAGCGCAGCCAGGCCAGAGCCATGGTCGAGGACGCCCTGCCGCTGCTGGACAGCACCCTGCTCCCGGAAAAACGCCGTCAGAGCGCCGAAACCGCTCGGCAGCTGCTGGCCGACTGGGACGGTCACTTCCATCCCGACAGTGCTGCGGCGCTGATCTTCCAGCGCTGGGAAGACAAGCTGCTGGAAACGCTGTTTGCCGATGAACTGGGCGAGCATTTCAGTCATTTTCGCGACACCTTCATGGCGCGCAAATCCCTGGCCAGCCTGTACTGGAAGCCCGCTTCGCCCTGGTGGGACAACCGCCAGCAACCGACCATGGACGGCCGTCAGTCGGCCATCGAACAAGCCTGGATCCTCACCGTGCAAGAGCTTGTCGAGGACCTGGGCAACAATCCACAGCAATGGACCTGGGACCGCCAGGCCAGCCTGCAGCACAAGCACCCGCTGGGCGACAAGCTGCCCTTTGCCGGACGCCTGAACAGCGAGCGGGTCAGCATCAGCGGTACCACCGGCAGCCTGAACAACATGGTGTTCAATCGTGGTGGCGAGCGTTATGAAGTCAGCGCCGGACCTTCGACCCGCCGTCTGATCGACCTGGCCGACCCGGCTTCATCGCTGGGCATCAACCCCATGGGCCAGTCCGGCAACCCCTTCGACCGCCACTACCGCGACCAGGCCCAGCTGTTCGCCCAGGGCAACTACCGCGCCCAGCTGTTCGACTGGCTGGGCATTGAAGCCCTGCCCGACCGGCTGACCCTGCGACCACGCAGGCGTAATTGAGAGGGAGGACCGGGTTACCGCACCTACGCTGTGTCGAGGTGGAACTCCCTGGGAGGGGCGAGCACTAGCTCGTCCCTGCAGAGCTACTGGATAGCGCGGAGTGTTGGACCAAGCCGCTCATCGAGCTGGTGCTCGACGCTCCCGGGAAACCATACAAGCCCCGTCGTCGGAGCGAAAGGGGGTATCAGCAAGCCGCCTCAGCGCTTCTCCAGACGAATGGTGCTGGCCGGTTCGGGCTCGCCTATCTCCAGCCGCTGATGGTTGATGCCCCGGTCCAGCAGGCCCTGGACGAACTCCGGGGCGCGGGCACCGTCTACCTGGATGCGCAGACGGTTGTCCGAGCGCAGCATGCGCGCCACCAGATCCAGCCAGGCGCCGAACTGCTCGGCCTGCTCCATCTCCGGCAGCAGCAACTCGTTCTCGGCGTGCAGTATCTTGCCGAGCGTGGCGGGGGTGGGATACAGGGTGTCGGTGACCGGTTGCTCCGGGGTCAGTTGATCCATATGCAGATATACCCGCTGGTTACCCCGGGTGATGGCGTACAGACTGATGAAGCGCTGGGGGTCGTCATCCAGCCGCAGGGCCAGGTACATCTGGTTGTCCTCGGGGCCGTAGAGCCGGGAGTAGTCCAGCACCTGGTTGGCCCACAGGCTGCTGCTGCCGCATTCCCGGCCTTCGCAGAAGAACAGCGTGGTATGCGGGTGCTGGTGCAGCTGGGCTACCGCATGCACCAGCGCTTCGCGCGCGCCATGCCCGCTGGGAATGCGCCATGAAGTGCGGATCAACTCACCTACCGCCTGCACCTCACGCTCGGCACGCAGCTGATTGTTGATGCGCCGGATGTTGCCGATGACCACGGTGTGCTCGGTATTCTCCAGCACCCGCTCTCTGGCCACTTCAGCCCGGGGAAAGGGCTCTATCACCAGCTTTTCAGCCGCACCCAGCGGGGCTGCCAGCAGCAGCGCCAGACTCAACAGGGTCGGCCGCAGCAGGCGCCGACGCTTCCATATAGGCAAACGCATCAATACTCCTTGAAACAAGAGTCCCGGGACATCTGCCGGAATACTCGCTTTGAACCCACTGGGGCCGGATCAGCCCCGCAGGTGTTCAGACTTGCCCAGCTGCCGCGCCGGGTCAAGCAAGGCTGTGGAAAAAGCTGTCGATAATTGTTGCAACAGATGGCGCTGCCTCCTCCAGATGCAGGTGATGGCCCCCTTCCAGCCGATGGGTCTGGATATGCCTGAAGCTGTCGACCCGCTCCACCAGCTCGTCGCGCCGGGTCATCACCCCTTCCGAGGCCAATACCAGGCAGGTGGGAGTAGTGATGGCCTCGGCGAAGGCCAGCGCATGTTCGGAGGTCAGCCGCACCGGCGAGGGCAGCATCAGCTGCGGATCGGTACGCCAGGTCCAGCCGCCCTGCTCCGGCATCAGACCGCGCTCGGCCAGACGCGCCGCCGCCGCGCGGGAAATCCGCGAGGCACCGCCCAGCGCCCTGGCGCTGACCGCCTTGTCCACCACGTCATAGATGGGTTTGCGCTTGTGCCCCAGCGCCTGGCTGGCATGGAAGAAGCGCGCCATCTGCTCGGGAGCATCCTGCGCCTGGCCGGTGATCGGCAGCAGCCCATCAATCATCGCCGCGCCGATGATCCGCTCCGGCAGGGTGCCGGACAGGATGCAGCTGATGATGCCGCCCATGGAATGTCCGAGCAGGGCAAAACGCTCCCAGCCCAGATCATCGGCCACCTGCAATACCGTCGCGGCCTGTTGCCAGAGACTGTAACCGCCCGCCGGGAGATGCCCGGACAGGCCGTGGCCGGGCAGGTCCAGCGCCACCAGATGCACATTGCTCAGCCGTGGGCCGATCAGGTCGAAGGTGGCGGCATTGTCCAACCAGCCATGCAGGCCGATCACCGGCAAGCCGCCCGGTTCGCCCCAGACCTTGCCGGCTATTTCAATGGATGGCAGGGTAAAACGTATTTCGTGACTGCCCATGGGTCTCCGTCTATCTGAATGGATTCATCGCGACTGTAAGGAAGCGCCCGACCCGACGACAAGCGCCCGGCCGAGCGTGAATGCTCTGCCATAGGCAGAGCAGTCGCCTCATGCCCAGACGATGGTGGTACCGCTGACCAGCCAGTCGCCCAGTCGATCATGATAACGCGCGCGGATCACCCCGCTGCGCAGTTGCAGGGTCGCGGTAATCGCCTCACCGTCCTGCTCCCAGCCATCATCACAGACCACCAGACAACCCATCTGCTCATGACGGGCCAGGCCGTTATTCACCTGGTGCAGCAGACTGTCCAGCTCCTTTTCCACCTCGTGCCTGGGCATCTGCCGCCCGGCTTCGCTCAGGGAAACCAGCGCCAGCGGTTGCGGCAGACCGTTACCGGCCACGCAGGCATAGCCTATCAACGGATGGGTAAGCAGGCCGTGCTCGATCGGCTGCGGCACGACCAGACGACCTTCGGAGGTATGGAACAGGTCGGTCATCCGTCCGCTCAGCCGCAGGAAGCCCTCCTGATCCATCTCGCCCCGGTCGCCGGTACGCAGAAAGCCCTGCTCGTCCAGCACCGCAGCACTGCGCTGGGGGTTTCTGAAATAACCGAGCATATTGGCCTGACTGCGCACCAGCAGTTGCCCCTGCTCATCCAGCCGACACTCCACGCCGGGGTTGGGCAGCCCGCACCAGCCGGGGCGGTAACGCCCGGGACGCCCGACATGGGAATAGCCGCAGTTCTCGGTCAGACCGTAGATCTCGAACAGCCGCACACCCAGCCGGTGATACCAGTCCATGGTCTCAGCCGGGGTGGTATCGCAGCAGACCACGGCAAAGCGCACCTGATCCAGCCCGGTCTGATCGAGGATCCTCAGCGCCGCACGTTTGCGCAGCAGCGGAATGCCCATCGCCCGGTTGAGCATGCGCTGCTGCATCTCCTGCAGCACGCCCTGGCGGATCTGATGCCAAGTGGCCGGTGGGCCGAGGAACAGGGTCGGCCTGGCCCGCCGTATATCGCGGATGAAACTGGCGCGGCTGTGGGCAAAGTACACCGTCATGCCGGACAGCAGGGACTGCATCTCGACAAACTGGCGCTCGGCAATATGCGACAGCGGCAACCAGGAAATGACCCTGTCCTGCTGGGTCACCAGAAACAGCCGCAGATAGTTTCTGGCGGCAAAGTACATGCTGGCAAAGCTCAGCATGCAGCCCTTGGGCAAACCGGTGGTGCCGCTGCTGTAGATGATGGTGGCCAGTTCGGAATCCTGCCGGGGCACCACCTGCTGCAGCGGCGGGGTCTGCTCCTGCAGCTGCGCCCAGGGCAGGACGCTGTCATCCTCGTCGGCCAGCGGCAGGCCGACCCGGGGCAGTTCGGCCGGCAGCCCGGCGCGCACCTCCTCCCAGCGATCAAGCTTGCCGACGATCACCAGCCGGGCTTCGGAGTGCTCCAGTATCTGGCGCAGGGCCTGGGGAGTCAGGGTTGGCTGCAGCGGGACCGAGACATGCCCGGCCATCCAGATGGCCAGATCGGCAATGATCCAGTGCGCACAGTTCTTCGACAGAATGGCGATATGGCTGCGCTCCGGCAGGGGGTGCTGCCGCAGCCAGTTGGCGAAACGCCGGGCCTGATCACCGACCTCGGCCCAGCTCAGGGTCTGCTTGCGCCCCTGCGCCAATGGCTGAACCAGGTAGGTGCGGTGCGGATGCTCCCGTTCATGACGGAAGAACGCCTCCAGTATTGGCAGTACCTGCCTCCCGGTCTGATTCTCCATGCATCACCCCGTTATTCCATATCTTATTTTTATCGGGCTGACGTTGTTGATCAGTCCCTGTTTTCCGCCAGGCTGGCCGGATCAGTCAGTTCTCGCAACTCGGCGACGCCCGCTGCGGGCATCGCCGCCTCCAGGCAGGCAAGCCCCGCAGTGGGCATGGGGTAATGGCCCTGACGATGCCCATCAACTGCCAGACTAATCAGTTGCCCGACCAGCGGCTGGTGACTGACCAGCAGCACCCTCTGCTCCGAGCGCTCGGCGAGATGATCGAGTACCGCCAGCGGATCATCATCCGGCGTGGCCCAATCCACCGTCACAATGGCCCGGCGCAGCCCCAGTTGCTCACGTACCAGCTCGGCGGTCTGCTGCGCGCGGATATAGGGGCTGGCGAGAATCACATCGATCGGCTCGTTCTGCAGATGGCGCCCCATGCTCAGGGCCTCCTGCCGACCGGTTTCGGTCAGGCGCCGCTGCGAGTCGCTGGCGGCGTGGGGCTCGGCCTGACCATGGCGCAATATCCAGATTCTCATGGTGCGGGCTTGTCCTCGGGCTGACTGTCGGTATCGCTTTCATCGAGCGGCTGAACCAGCGGCGGCTCGGACTCTGTCGGCTCGTCCTCCGCTGTTGTCTGCGGCTCCACCAGCGGCGGTTCAACTTGCGCAGCAACAGGGGCTGATGCGGCAACCGGGGTAACCTCGGCGGCAGGTGCAGCGGCAGCCGGAGGGGCAACCGGGTCAACTGTTACCGGGCCTTCCGGCGCACGGGGCTGCCACTGGGCATCTGCGGCAGGCCACTCGATAAACGGCCAGGGTTTGGTATCGCTGGCACCGGATACATAGCGGCCGATCTGCCAGGCATATTGCGACAGGCTGTTACCCAGACCAGCCACTTCAGCATGGGGCTTGCCGGTAAACAGGCGAAAGCCGATCTGCAGCACCAGAATCACCGCCAGCAGCAGCTCCACCAGTTGCCAGGCCAGCGCAAACAGCAGGGTATAGACCAGCCGCAGCCAGAAATCCGCATCGGTGATGTTGTCTTTGAAACTGTTCATTACGACTCCTTGTTCGGGACGGTGCAGGACATGAATGCGGCAAACTCGACATCGTGTTTCTGTTCCGCACTCATCAGCTTGCCGATGACTTCGGTCAACGGCTTCTGTTCGAAGATGATCGCATGCAGCCCGGCTACCAGCGGCATGTACACCTGCTCCTGCTGGGACTTCTGGTGCAGGACCTTCAGGGTGTTGACCCCCTCGGCCACCTGACCCAGCCGGGCCACGCTTTCCTCCAGCGACAGGCCCTTGCCCAGCGCATTGCCGACCTGGTAGTTGCGCGACATCGGCGAGGTACAGGTAACGATCAGATCCCCTACCCCGGCCAGGCCGAGGAAGGTCATGGGATTGGCCCCCATGTGCACGGCAAACCGGGTCATTTCCGCCAGCGCCCGGGTAATCAGCATGCTGCGGGTATTCTCGCCCACACCCATGGCCGCCGCCATGCCGGAGATGATTGCGTAGACGTTCTTCAGCGCGCCCCCGAGCTCCACCCCGTAGCGGTCCGAGCTGGCGTAGACCCGCAGACTGGAGCAGCCCAGCACCGCCTGCACCTGGGCGTTGAGTTCTGCGTCGTCGCTGGCGATGACGGTAGCGGTCAGCGCCCCGGCGGCCATTTCCCGCGCCAGGTTCGGACCGGACAATACCGCCACCCGCGCGCCGGGTACTTCCTGCTCGACAATCTGGCTCATCATCAGAAAGCCCGGCTGTTCGATACCCTTGGTGGTGCTGATCAGGCCCTTGCCCACCAGTAACGATCCCAGCTGCTGCAGCACCGTGCGGAAGGCACCGCTGGGAATGGCCAGAAATACCAGTTTTGCCGGTGCCAGCGCCGCCTCGGCATCGCTGCAGATGGTCAGCCGCGAGTCCAGCTTGATACCCGGCAGATAGCGGGTATTTTCCCCCTTCTCGCGCATGGCTGCCGCCTGCTCTTCATCCCGCAGCCAGAGAGTGGTGGGCACACCGTTGGATGCCAACAGGTTGGCCAGGGTGGTGCCGAAACTGCCGCCACCTAATACAGTTACGGGCCCCTTCAGGTCACTCATGCATATTCCTTGAGACAGATAAACAGCCCACAGTATATGTTCACCAACAATAACAGCGAAGCGATGATGAAAAAACCGCCTTGCATGGTTACCATGGGCACAACGCAAAATGGACTTTACCCCATGCCGACCAAGTCGACCCTGCCCCTGTCCGTACCGCTGGCAGCGCTGTGTTTCTGGATGCCCGTACTCCCTGCTTCGGCCAGCAGCCTCGACCCGCTTGAACTGCCCAAGGTGCTCAGCGCTACCCGGCTGAAACAGGCACCTGCGGAGGTGCCCGGCAGCATGACGGTACTCGACCGGGAGCTGATCCGCTCCAGCGGCGCGCGCAGCATTCCCGAGCTGCTGCGGCTGGTCCCGGGCATGCACATCGGCTATCGACGGGGCAATCAGGTCAACGTCAACTACCACGGCACCAACGTCACCGAAGCCCGGCGCCTGCAGGTACTGGTGGACGGTCGCTCGGTCTATCGGCCGGGACTGGCCACGGTGGACTGGGCCGAACTGGCCCTGGCGGTGGAGGATATCGACCGGATCGAGGTGTTCCGTGGTCCGAATACCGCCGCCTACGGGGCCAATGCCCTGATGGGCGTGATCAATATCATTACCCGCCTGCCCCAGGAGGGCCATGGCACCACCCTGAAATACACCCAGGGCAATCGGGGTGTGCGTGACTGGTACGCCAGCCACAGCGGCGGCAGCCTGAGCCATAACTGGCGTCTGAGCCTGTCCGGCCAGCAGGACGACGGTTTCGATCATGATGAGTACGGACAGCACTACCGCGATGACCTGCGCGCCACCCGGCTGAACCTGCGCCACGCCTGGCAACTGACGCCGAACCAGAGTCTGGACTGGCAGTTCTCCGCCAGTGAGGCCAATCGCCAGAGCTATTACGAGTACAGCCCCTATCTGGATCATGACGAAGGCAGTGACCCCCTGGATCTGGCCATCAATGCCCACCAGCCCAATGCGGATATCCGCGGCAAGGACGCCTCCACCCTGGCGCTGTGGAAGATGGACATCAACCCTGACCACCAGCTGCAGGTTCAGGCCTATGCCCAACACACTGCACGGCTGCGCGACTGGCGTATCTGCGACTCGCCGCTGGCCTTCTCTCCGGAGCTGCGCGAACTCAACGCCATCAATCAGCTGGCGGCCCGGCGGGTGAGAAGCTTTATAAGGTATGGACACAGGTGGGAGCGGAGCAACCCGGGGGAACCGTTCAACGATACGCTCGACAACTATATGCTGCGTGAACTGGCCGAGGAAGGTGTTGCCTACACCCCCGAAATGGCCGACCTGTCAGCAGCCTTGGAGCATCTGGCCAAGCAGCAACGGAACGGCCAGCCGGTATGCGGCAATATCAACGAAAATATCCGCGAGAGCCGCTACCACCTGGAGATTCAGGACTCGCTGCGCCTGAGTCCGCAACTGCGTCTGCTCAGCGGCGCCAGCTACCGTTATGACCGGGTCAAGTCCGACACCTACTTCGGCGGCACGCTGGACAACCAGGTCACCCAGCTGTTCGGCAACCTCGAGTACCGCCCCCATCACCGCTGGCTGTTCCAGGCCGGTGGCATGTATGAGCATGAACAGATGATCGGCGACTCCTTCTCGCCACGCCTGTCGAGCCATTTTTTCCTGGCCCCGCAGCACAGCCTGCGGCTGGTCTACGCCGAGGCAGTGCGTTCCCCGGACATGTATGAGAACAGTGCCAACTGGCGCTACCAGATCAGCGATATTTCCGGACCACTGGCAGGCCCGCTCAACCACTATGCCTGGGCCCGGGGGCCGGGCGATCTGGACCACGAACGCATGCGCTCCCGGGAGCTGGGCTACCACGGACACTTCCACCAGTTGGGCATGCAACTGGATATCCGTGCCTTCCATGAGCGGATTACCGGGATGAACAGCGAGCCATTGAAGGTGAGCGATTTCCAGCCGAACAACGAATCCACGATCCGCTTCAAGGGCGTGGAAAGCGAGCTGGACTGGCAGCTGAGCCAGACTGATCGGTTGCGCCTGACCCATGCCTATATCGAGTTCGACGCCTCCAGCCGATACGACCAGCGCCTGACTGCGCAACACTCGGGCAGTGCCGCCTGGCTGCGGGACTGGCCGGGCAATATCAGCACCAGCCTGATGTACTACGGTGCCGACCGGCTCAACGAGCGACGCTTTGAACGGCTGGACTCACGCATCCAGAAGCACTTTCAGCTTGGCGCCCGCAGCAGTCTGGAACTGGCGCTGATCTGGCAGTACCGACTGGATGACGAAGCGCTGACCTGGGATGAAAACCTTTTCGACAGCCGCAGCCACTATTATCTGACTGCTGAGTTAAACTTCTGAAGCAGATCGAGCAGACAAGGAATGTCGCCATGCTATTCATCCAACCATGCTGGACCAGGCCATGAAGCTATTGCGCCTGACGCTGTTCATCCTGCTGTGCCTGCCCACCTTCAACAGCTGGGCGGACCGGCTGGTCATCGTCAAGCCGCGTGAAACCCCGTTGACCCGCGCCTTTATCGAGGCGTTGCAGGGTTATCAGCCGGATGCCCTGGTGCAGGTGCAACTGCTGGGAGACACGCCCGCCGCCGAGCCCGCCAGCCTGATCGTGACCATGGGTCTGGAAGCCCTGCAATGGCGTCTGCAGCAGAACATCGAGACTCGCACGATAGCCACCTACATCACCCTGGACCAGCTCGGCCCGGAGGCCCGCTACCCGCCCTCCGTGCAGATCCTGCTGGCCAGTGCCAAGCCCGAACGCCAACTGGCACTGGCTCGCCTGCTGCTGCCCCGGCTGAAAACCGCAGGCCTGCTCTACAGCCCCCAACAGCACTGGCAGACCGCACTGTGGCAACAGGCCGCGGAGCAACAGCAACTGGCACTGGCAATGCAGCCGGTGCCGCGCCAGCAGGACCTGCTGCGCAGCCTGTCCAGCGTGCTGGACGCCAGCGATGTGCTTATCGGTCTGGACGACCCGGACATCTATAACGCCGACACCCTCAAGCCCCTGCTGCTGACCAGCTACAACCGCAACCGGGTACTGATCGGCCCCTCCGCACCCTTCATCGCCGCCGGCAGCCTCAGCACCACTTTCAGCTCACCGCAGGATATGGCACACAGCACCCATCTGCTGCTGCAACAGCAATGGCAGCCCGGGGCACTGCGCTACCCGGAACGTTTCTCGGTCCTCAGCAACGCCCAGGTAGCCCGCTCACTGGGTCTGCCACCGCCGGAGGATGCCACCTTGCAACAACTGATCGAGACCAGGGAGCACACCTCACCATGAGTTTTCTACACCGAGGCAGCATCCACCGGCGGCTGATCATGATCGCCCTGATCCCCGCCGCCCTGTTGGGTGCGCTGCTGGTCGCCTACTTCACCCACGTGCGACTCGATGCACTGAATCAGGAGATGCAGACCACCGGTCAGTTGATTGCCGACCAGTTGGCCCCGGCCACCGAATATGCCTTGATCACCGGCAACCTGACCCTGCTGGAAAACCTGGTCAACAGCTCGCTGAACATTCCCAACGTGCAGAAGATCCAGGTGTTCGATCAACAGAACCGATTGCTGGCGTCATTGCACAAGGGCGACCCGGATGAGTCGCGCCTGCGCACCTTTACCGCCGATATTCGCCGCCAGCGGGTGCCCCTGCACTACGACCTGTTCCTGCTTAACACCGAGGATCATGAATCCGGCCCGGAACGGGTCGGCAGTGTCGCGGTCGGGCTCAGCTACCAGCACTTCATCGAGCGCCAGCATGGCATTCTCAAACGCAGCCTGTTGTTTGGTGCCATCGCCCTGCTCGCGGCCCTGCTGCTGTCCACCCGACTGGCCCGGGCGCTGGCCCAGCCGCTGATCCGCATGCGCCGGGCAGTGCAGGCGCTGCAGGACGGACGACTGGAAACCCGGCTGGAGGTGACCGAGCAGAGCCAGATCGGCGAGCTGATGAGCAATATCAACGGCCTGGCCACCAGCCTGCAGCAGGCCGAACAGCAGCAGGCCGATACCGTGGCGCAGTTGATCAGCGCCCGGGAGCAGGCGGAACAGGCCAGCCGTGCCAAATCCGACTTTCTGGCGATGATGAGCCATGAGCTGCGCACCCCGATGCACGGCGTCATGGGCATGCTGCAACTGCTGGATACCACCGAGCTGAGCAGCGAGCAGCGGGAATACATCAGCATCGCCAGCGAATCCACCGATCACCTGCTGAAGATCCTCAACGACATTCTCGACCTGTCGCGGATCGAACGGGATGCCTTCGAACTGGAACATATCCGCTTCGACCTGGCGGCATTGCTGCAACGCACCAGCATCGCCTTCGACTACGCCGCAGCGCAGAAGGGACTGCAGTTGCAGCTGCAGTTGCAGGGCGAGCCGGAAGCGCCCCAGGTCCTCGGCGATCCGACCCGTCTGCGACAGATCCTGGTCAACCTGCTGGGCAACGCGCTGAAATTCACCGAGCACGGCAGCATTCGCCTGCAGGCCCACTGGCTGGCGGATGAACAGGGCCGGCTGGAGCTGATGTGTCAGGTCATCGATACCGGCATCGGTATCGATGACCAGCGACTGGAAAGCATGTTCGACGCCTTCCAGCAGGGCAACAGCAGCACCTCGCGGCGCTATGGCGGCACAGGGCTGGGACTGTCCATTGCCCGCAACTTCGCCAGCAAGATGGGCGGCTCGCTGCAGGCCAGCAGCGAGCCGGGCAAGGGCTCGTGCTTTACCCTGCGCATTCCCCTGACCCTGGCCAGCACGGTCGACGACGCGCCAGCTGATAACCCATCACCGCTGAGCGCGCCGCCGCTGCCGATCCTGCTGGTAGAGGACAATCCGGTCAATCAGATGGTCATGGAGGGCATGTTGCGCAATCTGCAGCACAGCGCCGTGGTCGCCCGGGATGGCCAGCAGGCACTTGACCTACTGCGCAACCCGCAGCAGAGCTTCGCCATGATCTTCATGGATATCCAGCTGCCGGACATGGACGGCCACCGGGTCTATCAGGAGTACCGTCGTTACTGCGCGCAGACCGACATCACTCCCATCCCCTGCGTGGCACTGACCGCCAGCACCGCACCCCAGGAACGCCAGCGCGCCAAGGATGTGGGCATGCAGGATTTCCTCAGCAAGCCGGTGGCCCGACGGGCGCTGATACAGGTGCTTGAGCGCTGGGTTGGCGGGAGTACGGAGCAGCATCAGCCTGATTGATCAGCCAGTATTCTGTCTGTTCCGGTCCATGGATTCGTCCTGCTTAAACAGCGACACTGGAATACCTTATCCATTGTTCACGGAACCTCTACCGACATGAGTGCATCAGTCAGCTATCCGACCACCCTGGAATCCCCCTTTACCACCCTGCCGGAGTTGCTGGCTCTGCATGCCATCCACCGCGCCGACCACCCGGCGGTGATTCAGGATCAGCGTCAGCTCACTTATGCCCAGCTCGACGCCGAAGTGAACCGCGCGGTCGCAGCGCTGCAACGGGACGGCCTGCGCCCCGGCGAGTCCATCGCCATCTGCGCCGCCAACTCGATCCCCTACGTGATCATGTTCCTCGCCGCCCTGCGTGCCGGCATGGTCGTCGCCCCGCTGGCGCCCTCCTCGACCAATGACAGCCTGCTGACCATGCTGCGCGACTCCGCCGCCAGACTGTTCTTTGTCGACGCCGCCGTGGCCGAGGCGCTGGCCCCGGTAACCGAGCGCATCGAGATCCCCCTGCTGAGTCTGGATGACAGTCAATCGGAATGCGGCTTCAGCCAATGGTTGGCCGACAGTGCACCGCAACCAGTGGAACTCAAGCCCGAGACCCTGTTCAACGTCATCTACTCCTCCGGCACCACCGGCGAGCCCAAGGGCATAGTGCACGACCACCAGATGCGCTGGTCGCACATCCAGCGCGGCATCGCCTTCGGCTACGGCCCCGACTGCGTGACCCTGATGTCCACCCCGCTGTACTCCAACACCACCCTGGTGTCCTTCCTGCCGACCATCGGTCTGGGCGGCACCCTGGTGCTGATGGCCAAATTCGATGCCCAACGCTATCTGCAACTGGCCCAACAGCACCGCGCCACCCACACCATGCTGGTGCCGGTGCAATATCAGCGGATCATGGCCCGGGAAGATTTCGACAGCTACGACCTGTCCAGCTTCCAGATGAAATTCAGCACCAGCGCACCCTTCCACGGCGAGCTCAAGGCCGACATCCTGGCCCGCTGGCCGGGCGGGCTGGTGGAGTTCTACGGCATGACCGAAGGCGGCGGCTCCTGCATGCTGATAGCCCATCAGCACCAGGACAAACTGCACACCGTCGGCCACCCGCTGGACGGCCACGATATGCGGGTGATCGACGAGGACGGCAACGAACTGCCCCGGGGCGAGATCGGCGAGGTAGTCGGGCACTCCATCGCCATGATGACCGGCTATCTGAACAAGCCGGAAAAAACCGCCGAAGCCGAGTGGTACGACAGCACCGGCAAACGCTTCATCCGCACCGGCGACGTCGGGCGCTTCGACGAAGAAGGCTTCCTGACGCTGATGGACAGACGCAAGGACATGATCATCAGCGGCGGCTTCAACATCTACCCCAGCGACCTGGAACAGGTACTGCGCCAACACCCGGACCTGCTGGAAGTAACCGTGATCGGTGTACAGTCCACCAGTTGGGGCGAAACCCCGGTAGGCTATGCCGTACTCAAACCCGGCGCCGACACCCCGGCAGACGACATCCTGCAATGGTTCAACGCCCAGGTCGGCAAGACCCAACGACTGAACCGCCTCATCCTGACCAACGAACTGCCCCGCAGCGCCATCGGCAAGGTACTCAAACGTGAGCTCCGTGATCAGTTTCAGGCGGAGTTCGGGGTGCTGGCCTGAGTGGCTGGTTGTCTGAGGGCTTGAGGGCTTGAGTGCTTGAATGTCCGTGCGAGCCTCGGCGTTGGTGGTCGCTGTTGAGAGTCCATGGCAAGGCTTGCTGGGATGCAGGGC
>JAAYHO010000159.1 GCA_012735335.1 Gammaproteobacteria bacterium | reverse complement strand
GCGGGGCTTGTGGAAGTGCTGGAAACAGCACTGTTCGGGACGCCTCTGGATGATGTGCCGAACAGGGATAACGACGACATCTGGTGCATGTGCTACCCGCACCTGCCAGAACGTGCTTCGGACGCGCTTCGGGACCACTTGGCCAGGATTGAGACCGCCCTCGCCGCCCACCGCAAGCAAGGGGGTGGGGTATGAGTTGCGATATGTGCCTGGACCCGGATGGCGTTCCCTGCTTCCCCCAGTACGGGCCTGCGCCGCACATCCATGTACCCCATCACACCGGGGCTTTCATGGTCAAGAACGACATCCCTCGGGAGCAGTGGACGGGCTTTATCGAAGACCCGGAATGGCCAGGCTTCGGAACCCACTACTGCCCCTACTGCGGAGAAGGCAAGCCAGAACAGGGAGCCCAACCATGACAACCAATAAGCCGGAGGTGGTGGCGTGGCTGCACTCAGTCCGTCAGGACTCTGATGTCATTACGGACAAGGTGCGCCATGTATGGGGGACGCCTCGCGGATCGTTGGGCGAGTACACCGTTCCCCTTATCCGCCTCAGTGATTACGAAGCGCTGCAAGCCGAGTGCGAGAAGCTGCGCAAGGATGCAGAACGGTACCGCCACCTGCGCGACCGTCTTACCGGGCCGCGCTTCGACAATCTTTTCTTCCTTGAGCTGTACAGCGCCGGGGCGTTCGACCACCCGGACGATGTAGATGATGCCGTGGATGATGCTATGCAGGAGGTAGAGCATGACAGCTAACCTGGCTGGCCTGTCACCCGGCCACCCACTCCGCACAGACCCGAGCCGCCCCTGGCCCTATGCAGTACAGATCGGGTATCGGGGCCGGGGTGCCCGATCCATTGTCACCAGCCGAACGCTGTACGTCAGGACAACCAGCGCCAGCAGCGCAAAAGCTATCGCTATGCGTGAGGCGCTGGCCAGCCCAGCGATCACCAGAGACGGCAAGCGCCTCAAAGCCAGCAGGCCGCTGTCGGCCCGACCGCTGGACTGGAGTGATTGCATTGGTGCTGACCATCAGAAGGAACCCACACATGACAACTGACCTTTTCGCGGACGACCCCGCAGACCGCATCGCAGAGCTGGAGCAGCAAAACGCCGAGCTGAAAGCAGCGTGCCAGAGAATGATCGATGCTTGGGGCGCAATCAGGCCAAGCCTGAACGCAGTGCACAAGGCCATGGAAGAGCTGGGTGAATCCCAGTATCTGGCAGGGGAGCTGCTACGCAGCATGGAGACTGGCCATGACGCCGGTCACCCTGCCCCTGGTCTCTGACGAGGGCTGGCCCCTGTTCCGGATCGGATACATGACGCAGGATGGCCTGTTCAACACGTACCTGTATGCCATGGATATGGGCCATGCAGAGCAGCTGCTGGCGGAGCTTAAGGCAACCGCCGTGCTCGAAGGTCAGATGGTCAAGGCCGGGATTTCGGGGCCAGAGATCGAGTAATTCACACTATGGAGGTGGCATGACACACCAGCCAAAGGGAGGCATGTGCGCCAGCTGCACACATCAGCAGCGCGACTGCTCTGCCCTTCCCTTCGACCGGTACCAGGTTATCAAGCGGTACCGCGACGGCACCCAGGCCGTGAAGTGCGCTGAGTATCGGCGCGGGAGCAGTGCATGACCACCTTTCTCCTCGGAATGTCGGTCGCCGCGGTAATGTTCCGGGCGCCCGACGTGGCGCTTGTCTGGTTCGTCGCCGCACTGCTCAGCTTCGCAATCAGTAAATAACCACCCTCATCATTTTGAGCATCACCCTATAAGCCGGGAGGCATAACCATGCTTATCACCCTGGACATATGGGCGGAACGGCTGAACCCGCCGCCCACCATCAATACGCTGCGGGCATGGGCTCGCAGTGGCAAGTTCAACCCGCCAGCCCAGAAGATGGGACGCACCTATTACGTTGACGAAGACGCCGAGTATTGCGACGCTGAGCCGCTACCGGATATTCCCGACGCCCCACTCATCAATCGGATTGAGAGAGCACGCTATGGCACCCAGACCCCGCTCGGCAGGC
>JAAYHO010000158.1 GCA_012735335.1 Gammaproteobacteria bacterium | reverse complement strand
GCCTGATTGCCGACTATTCGGTCACCCCGATGCAGGCGCTGGAGCGCAGCTGGATTCTGCTTGAGCTGCTGCCCCGGGATCGCCTGCTGCGCATCACCAAGGAAGAGGCCCAGCTGTCCAAGCAGGAGGTCACCCGGGTGCTGGTGCGCGGGCTGGCCCATGAGATCAAGAATCCGCTGGGCGGCATCCGTGGCGCGGCCCAGCTGCTGGCCCGGGAACTGGGCGAGCCTGCATTGCAGGATTACACAGACGTGATCATTCAGGAGGCTGACCGCCTGCGCAATCTGGTTGACCGTATGCTCGGCCCCTATCAGCCGCCCCGGCTGACGCCCATCAGCATCCACGAGATCACCGAGCATGTGTGCAGCTTGGTACAGGCCGAGGCCCAGGGCAAGCTGGACCTCCTGCGCGATTACGATCCGAGCATTCCCGACCTGCTGGCCGACCGCGAACAACTGATCCAGGCGGTGCTGAACATAGTGCGCAACGCCATGCAGGCGCTGATGTCGGTCGACGATGGCCGTCGCGGGCAGATCACCCTGCGTACCCGCACCCTGCGCCAGTTCACCATCGGCCCCCGCCGCCACCGGCTGGTCTGTCGGCTGGAGATCACCGACAACGGGCCCGGCATCGCTCCGGGCATCCTCGACAGCATCTTCTACCCCATGGTCAGCGGCCGTGCCGAGGGCACCGGGCTGGGGCTGTCGATCACCCAGAACATCATCACCCGTCACCAGGGCCTGATCGAGTGCGACAGCACTCCCGGCCACACCACCTTCACCCTGTTTCTGCCGCTCCCCGGGGAGGATGCATGAGCCAAGCCGCCAATGTCTGGGTCGTCGATGACGACCGCTCCATCCGCTGGGTACTGGAAAAGGCGCTGCAGCAGGATGGCCTGCAGCCGGTGTGTTTCGACAGCGCCGACAGCGCCCTGCAACGCCTGCAGCGGCACCCGCGCCCGGATGTGCTGATCAGCGATATCCGCATGCCCGGCAGCAGCGGGCTGGAGCTGCTGGCCAGTGTGCGCGAGCTGCACCCGGGCCTGCCGGTGATCATCATGACCGCCCATTCGGATCTGGACAGCGCGGTGGCCTCCTACCAGGGCGGCGCCTTCGAGTACCTGCCCAAGCCCTTTGATGTGGACGAGGCGGTGGCGTTGGTCCGCCGGGCACTGGCCCACAGCAATGAGCAGCAGGCGACCAGCAGTGGCAGCGGAGCCGCCCATACCCCGGAGATCATCGGCGAAGCGCCGGCCATGCAGGAGGTATTCCGCGCCATCGGGCGGCTGTCGCACTCCAATATCACCGTGCTGATCAATGGCGAGTCGGGCACCGGCAAGGAGCTGGTGGCCCACGCCCTGCACCGCCACAGCCCCCGGGCGCGCAATCCCTTTATCGCGCTGAACATGGCGGCGATTCCCCGGGAGCTGATGGAGTCGGAACTGTTCGGCCATGAAAAGGGCGCTTTTACCGGCGCAGCGCTGCAACGCCGGGGGCGTTTCGAGCAGGCCGATGGCGGCACCCTGTTCCTCGACGAGATCGGCGACATGCCCGCCGAAACCCAGACCCGGCTGCTGCGGGTATTGGCCGACGGGGAGTTCTACCGGGTCGGCGGCCATGCGCCGATCAAGGTCGATGTGCGCATCATCGCCGCCACCCACCAGGATCTGGAGGCGCTGGTACAGGCCGGTAAGTTTCGCGAGGACCTGTTTCACCGGCTGAACGTGATCCGCATCCATATCCCCACCCTGGCCGAGCGCCGGGAGGACATCCCCACCCTGGCCCGGCACTTTCTTGCCCGCGCAGCCAGGGAGCTGGCAGTCGAGCCCAAGGTGCTCAAGACGCAGACCGAGGACTACCTCAAGGCCCTGCCCTGGCCGGGCAACGTGCGCCAGCTGGAAAATACCTGCCGCTGGATCACGGTAATGGCCTCCGGGCGCGAGGTGCTGGTCGACGACCTGCCGCCGGAACTGCTCAATCAGCCGCACACCGGTACCAGCGACAACAACTGGGAACAGAACCTGCGCACCTGGGCCGATCAGCAACTGACCCGGGGCGTCAGCAACCTGCTGGATCAGGCGGTACCGGCGTTCGAGCGGGTGATGATAGAAACCGCCCTCAAGCACAGTGGCGGCCGCCGCCGGGACGCCGCCCTGCTGCTCGGCTGGGGCCGCAATACCCTGACCCGCAAGATCAAGGAGCTGGGGATGAATGTGGGGGATGCAGGGGATGAGGCTGAGGAGTAGCGCGTACTTCGAATACGCAGGGCCGGGGTTTACGGAGTGCCGGGTTCCATCCCGGTAACTTGGGGTTGGGCGCTACCGCGCTATGCCGAGATGGAACTCGGCATTCCTTCTGCCGCTTGAAGCTTACTGGCTGCCGCTCTTACACTTGCAGCCGTTTTCCTGCGGATAGCCCTTCATGTTCCATATCGCCCTGCTCGAACCGGAGATTCCCCCCAATACCGGCAATATAATCCGCCTGTGCGCCAATACCGGCTGCCAGCTGCACCTGATCGAGCCGTTGGGCTTCGAGCTGGACGACAAGCGTCTGCGCCGTGCCGGGCTGGACTATCACGAATATGCCGCGCTGAAGACCCATGCGGATCTCGCCAGTTGTCTGGCCAGCGTGCAGCCAAACCGGGTATTTGCCCTGAGCACCAAGGGGCAGCAGTGCTACAGCGAGGTGGCCTATCAGCCAGGGGACCTGTTCCTGTTCGGCCCGGAAAGCCGTGGCCTGCCCGCCGAGGTGCGCGAGGGGTTGCCCGCTGAGCAGGTGCTGCGTATTCCCATGTTTCCGGATAATCGCAGTCTCAACCTGTCCAATACTGCGGCGGTGTTGGTGTACGAGGCCTGGCGGCAGCAGGGGTTTGCTGGGAGCAGTTGAACCCCGTCATTGCGAGGAGCACAGCGACGTGGCAATCCAGCGTGCGGGTAGCGCCGAGGCCCATGGATTGCCACGGCCTTCAGCCTCGCAATGACGTTGGGGGTGGGGCGTGTTCGGTGTGGCGCTGCTCCGTTCCCCGTCATTGCGAGGAGCGCAGCGACGTGGCAATCCAGCGTGCGGGTAACGCCGAGACCCATGGATTGCCACAGCCTTCGGCCTCGCAATGACGTTGGGGTGGCAATCCAGTGCTGGCCAACTACTCCGAGCCCATGGATTGCCACGCTTACGACCGGTGGCAGGAATCAGCGGGTCTTGATAACGATCTTGCCCACTGCCTGACGGGTGGTCAGGGTGGTGAGGGCGGCTTCGTATTGGTCCAGCTCGAACACCTGGGATACCAGTGGCTTGAGCTTGCCTTCGCTGTGCCATTTGAACAGCTGGCGGAAGTTGTCGAGGTTGGCCTGGGGTTCGCGGGTGGCGAAGGCGCCCCAGAATACGCCGACTACCGAGGCGCCTTTGAGCAGGGCCAGGTTCACCGGCAGTTCGGGGATGCGGCCACTGGCAAAGCCGACGACCAGCAGGCGGCCCTTCCAGTTGATGCAGCGCATGCACTGGTCGAACAGGTCACCACCCACCGGGTCATAGATGACGTCGGCGCCCTTGCCGTCGGTCAGTGCCTTGACCTTCTCCTTGAAGTCCCCCTCGCTGTAGTTGACCAGCTCGTCGGCTCCGGCCTTGCGCGCCACTTCCAGTTTTTCGTCGCTGGAGGCGGCGGCGATGACCCGGGCACCCATGGCCTTGCCGATTTCCACGGCGGCCAGGCCGACGCCACCGGAGGCGCCCAGTACCAGCAGGGTTTCACCGGGTTGCAGCTGGCCGCGCTGGGTCAGGGCGTGCATGGAGGTGCCGTAGGTCATGCTGAAACCGGCGGCGGTGATGTAGTCCATGTCATCGGGCATGGGCAGTACGCGGAAGGCATCCGCCGCGACCTGCTCGGCAAAGCTGCCGTAGCCGGTCAGGCCCATGACCCGGTCACCGGGCTTGAGGTGTTTGACCTTGGCACCGACGCTGGATACCACACCGGCGGCTTCGCCACCGGGGGAGAAGGGGAATTCGGGTTTGACCTGGTATTTGCCTTCGATGATCAGCGTATCCGGGAAGTTGACCCCAGCCGCATGGATATCGATGACAACTTCGTTGTCCTTGGCTACCGGGTCGGTGGTGTCTTCCAGCGACAGGCTGCTGGCGGGACCGTAGGCTTTGCACAGTACGGCTTTCATGATGGCTCCCTGGTTGAATTTTTTTATAGTCTAGCTGCGCGCACCGCAGCCGGGTCAATCACCATACCGGTGATTGATCGGTCTGCATAAGACAACTGTCAGCGCCCAGCGTGCCGGGGTATTGCCTGGCTGGCGATCACTGAGCCAGATATTGCTCCACATAGGTATCGAAGTCGATGCTGTCGGCCTGCTCCAGCGCCTGCTGATCAGCCAGCGACTGACGGGCCAGCTCGACAAAGCCCTGCTGCTCGGCGGCATCCAGCGGGCGGGCGAGGAAGTGCTCCCGGTGGGCTTCTGACTGGGCCATGGCAAAGCGGAAGAAGCTGTCTTCGTGCTCCTCGCTGATCGCCGCCAGTACCCGCGCCGAGGGCGTCAGGGCCGGGTCGCGCAGCTTGGCGCGCTGCTGCGCCAGGCTGTCGCTGTAGGCGCTGGTCTGGTGCGCCTGATCCAGCAGATCGGCGCAGGCGGCCATGTTGTCCAGCAGGTGCTCACCCCATTCCAGCAGGCCACAGGGCTGGCCCTTGCGGGTCAGTTGCAGGCCCGGCTCGCGACCGCGCATGACCACCAGATCGAAGTTCTCGCCGCTGCTCTGGCATTCCTGGTCGGACATCGCCGGGCTTTCAGCCAGCGCGCAGAACAGCAGGAAGCTGTCGAGGAAGTAGGCAGTGCTCGGCTCGATGCCCATGGGCGCGAAGGGGTCGATATCCAGGCAGCGCACCTCGACATATTCCACGCCGCGTTCGGCCAGTGCATGCACCGGTTTCTCGCCGCTGTGGGCCACACGCTTGGGACGGATCGAGCTGTAGAACTCGTTTTCGATCTGCAACAGGTTGGTATTGAGCTGCTGCCACTGGCCGTCGGCATCGTGGGTGCCCAGCTCGGCGTAGCGCGGGTAGGGCAGGCTGATCGCCTTGCGCATGCTGACGATGTAGCTTTCCAGGCTGTTGTAGCAGATGTTCAGTCCGGCCTGGGCATCGTTGTTGTAGCCCAGGTCGCTCATCCGCAGGCTGGTGGCGTAGGGCAGGTACAGGCCCTTATTGCCCAGCGGCTGCAGCTGGTGATCGCGGCCCTGAAGGAAGCTGGCACACAGTGCCGGGGAGGCGCCGAACAGGTACATCAGCAACCAGGCGTAGCGGCGGAAGTTGCGAATCAGCCCAACATAGCGCTCGGACTGGTAGTCCTGGGCACTGCGCGCATCCCCCTCCTGCTGCTGCATGGCCTGCCACAGCGCGGGCGCCAGCGAGAAGTTGTAGTGGATACCGGCAATGCACTGCATGGGCTTGCCGTAACGAACCGCCAACCCACGCCGGTAGACGTGTTTGAGCATGCCGACGTTGGCGGTGCCGTACCAGCCAATCGGAATATCGTTGTCACAGGCGGGCAGGATGCAGGGCATGGACTCGGTCCACAGCAGCTCGTCGCCCAGCTCGCTGTAGGCAAAGCGGTGGATGCTGTCCAGCTCGGCAAACAGCTCGTCGATACCCTGGCTGACCGGGGTGATCAGCTCCACCAGCGCTTCGGAGTAGTCGGTAGTGATACTCGGGTGGGTCAGCGCCGAACCCCAGGCCGGCGGATGTGCCTGCTGGGAAAGCTCGCCGCGGTTGTTGATACGCAGGCTTTCCTTTTCGATGCCATGCATGGCACCCCGTAAGTCATCCTGCCGGGGCGCTTGCGCCAGCAGGTCGAGGCGTTGTTTCAGCAGTGGTGACAAGAGCGTCACTCCTCAACAATGAATAGGATCGGCGCCAGGCTGCGCCGGTATGCCCCGCTCAGATGCGAGCGAAGGTACCCAGGCACTTGGCGGCCAACACGCCGTCCTGGCGTACCTCACCGTCCACAACCATGGTGCGCGTGCCCGCATGCACCACTCTGGCCGTACATTCCAGCACCCCGCCGGTAATGGCCAGGGTGTAGTTGATCTTGCATTCAATAGTAGCGGTTGACTCATGGGCGTCCAGATGGGCGTAGACCGCTGCGCCCATGGCCGAGTCCAGCAGGGAGAAAGTCACCCCGCCATGCACCCGACCGCCCGCATTGAAGTGCGAAGGCCCGATCTCCAGACGCATGACGCAAGCTTCCTTGTCCAGGCTCACCAGCTCCAGTCCGAGCAGCTCGGTAAAGGCGCTCATGCGGTTCTGGCGGATGTCGGCTGTCTTCGGATGCTCACTCATGAATCTACTTCCTCAGGTTCTTGGCATTGGCAAACAGGTTGGCAAAGGTAGCACCTGAAGGCGCTGCGGGGCCAGACTGCTTCTGCTCGCCCCGGGCCGGGCGACCGCCTCTGCGTTCACCTGCCGGGGCCTGACCACGGGTGTTCCCGGCGGCACCGGGCTGGTCGCCCATGCGCATGGTCAGGCTGATGCGCTGACGCGGTACGTCCACTTCCAGCACCTTGACCTTGACGATATCCCCGGCCTTGACCACGTCTCGCGGGTCCTTGACGAAGCTGTCGGCGAGCATGGAGATATGCACCAGACCGTCCTGGTGCACGCCGATATCGACAAAGGCACCGAAGTTGGCCACGTTGCTGACCACCCCTTCGAGCACCATGCCGGGCTGCAGGTCGCTGATCTTCTCCACCCCTTCCTGGAAGGCGGCGGCCTTGAACTCGGGACGCGGGTCGCGGCCGGGCTTGTCCAGCTCGCTGAGGATGTCGGTGATGGTCGGAATGCCGAAGTGCTCGTCGGTGAATTTCGCCGGTTCCAGCTTGCGCAGGAAGGTCGAGTCGCCGATCAGGCTGCGGATGTCCCGCCCGGTCTGCTCGGCAATGCGGTTGACCAGCGGATAGGCCTCCGGGTGCACCGCCGAGGCATCCAGCGGATTGCTGCCGTTCATCACCCGCAGGAAGCCCGCCGCCTGCTCGAAGGTCTTGGCCCCCAGCCGACTGACCTTGAGCAGTTCCTTGCGGCTGCTGAAAGCGCCGTTCTGGTCGCGGTAGTCGACAATGTTCTGGGCGATGGTCTGGTTCAGGCCCGAGACCCGGGTCAGCAGCGCCGCCGAGGCGGTATTCAGATCCACACCCACGGCGTTCACGCAGTCTTCCACCACCGCATCCAGACTGCGCGCCAGTTTCACCTGGGACACGTCGTGCTGGTACTGGCCGACACCGATGGCCTTGGGCTCGATCTTCACCAGCTCGGCCAGCGGGTCCTGCAGGCGGCGGCCGATGGACACCGCGCCGCGATAGGTGACGTCCAGATCGGGGAATTCCCGGGCCGCCAGTTCCGAGGCCGAGTACACCGAGGCGCCGGCTTCGGAGACGGTGATCTTCTGCATCTTCAGTTCAGGGCAGAGTTTCAGCAGGTCGCCGGCCAGCTTGTCGCTTTCCCGCGAGGCGGTGCCGTTGCCGATGGCGATCAGGTTGACCGCATGCTTGCGGCACAGGGCGGCCAGTACCGCCAGTGACTGATCCCACTGGTTGCGCGGGGCATGCGGGAAGATGGTCGCGGTATCCAGCAGCTTGCCGGTGCCGTCCACCACCGCCAGCTTGACCCCGGTGCGCAGGCCCGGGTCCATCGCCAGGGTTACCCGAGGGCCTGCCGGGGCGGCCAGCAGCAGGTCCTTGAGGTTGCTGGCAAACACGCGGATGGCTTCGTCCTCGGCAGCTTCACGCAGGTCGCCGAGCAGTTCGGTCTCCATATGCCCGAGCAGTTTGACCCGCCAGGTCCAGCGCACCACTTCCTGCAGCCAGTTGTCCGCCGGGCGACCCTGATGGCTGATACCCGCCGCTTCGGCAATCAGTCCCTCGCAGGGATGCGTGGCCGTAGCCGGGGCTTCGGGGTCACCCAGCTCCAGGGCGATACTCAGAATGCCCTCGTTGCGCCCGCGCAGGATTGCCAGGGCGCGGTGTGAGGGTACGTTGCGCAGCGGCTCATCGTATTCGAAGTAGTCGCGGAACTTGGCACCTTCCTGCTCCTTGCCTTCCACCAGCCGGGATACCACCCGGCCATCCTGACGCAGGGCCTGACGCAGGCGTTCGAGCAGGCGGGCGTCCTCGCTGAAGCGCTCCATGAGGATGTACTTGGCACCGTCCAGCGCTGCCTTGATGTCGGCCACGCCCTTGTCCGCAGCAACGAAGTCGGCGGCCAGCTGCTGCGGGTCCAGCTCCGGGTTGTCGTACAGCTGCTCGGCCAACGGGCCGAGGCCCGCTTCCAGGGCGATCTGGCCACGGGTGCGGCGCTTGGGCTTGTAGGGCAGATACAGGTCTTCCAGGGTGGTCTTGGTGTCGGCCTGACGGATATCCCGTTCCAGCTCGGGGGTCAGTTTGCCCTGTTCCTGGATGCTGGCCAGAATGGTACTGCGGCGGTCTTCCAGCTCGCGCAGATAGCGCAGGCGCTCTTCCAGCTGGCGCAGTTGCGTGTCATCCAGGCTGCCGGTGACCTCCTTGCGGTAGCGGGAGATGAAGGGCACGCTGGCACCCTCGTCCAGCAGGGCAACGGTGGCGGTAACCTGTTCGGGGCGCACCGCCAGTTCAGCGGCAATACGCGAGGCAATACTGTCCATGGGTCTGTATCCACATCAATTATCTCAAGCGCGGCAGTATAACCGAGTCCCCCGGGGAATCGTCAGTAGACTGCCGGCGCAGGCCCGTCCCATTGGCGGTAAACAGAAGTAAACTCTTGTAACAATGGCCAGCGCCCTCGGCCACTGGCATCAGCGACAATGACAGGCTTACACAAAGGTGGTGCTGCATATGAGCAATACAGAAGGGGAAAAGATTCTCATCGTCGATGATGATGCGCGCCTGCGTCGTCTGCTGGAGCGTTTCCTGACCGAGCAGGGTTATCGGGTACGCGCGGTGGAGGACACCGCGCAGATGGATCGGCTGCTGGCCCGGGAGCTGTACTCGCTGATAGTGCTGGATCTGATGCTGCCCGGCGAGGATGGCCTCAAGGCCTGCGAACGCCTGCGCGAGCAGGGCAACTCCACCCCCATCATCATGCTCACCGCCAAGGGCGATGAGACCAGCCGCATCCAGGGGCTGGAACTGGGCGCTGACGATTATCTGCCCAAGCCGTTCAACCCCCGGGAGCTGGTAGCGCGGATCAAGGCGGTGCTGCGCCGTCAGGCACCGCAGATTCCCGGGGCGCCGACCACCGAGGATAACGAGGTGACCTTCGGCGACTTCGTGCTGAGCCTGTCGACCCGGGAGCTCAAGCGCGGCGACGAGGTGCATATGCTCACCTCCGGGGAGTTCTCGGTGCTCAAGGCGCTGGTGCATCACCCGCGGGTACCACTGACCCGGGACAAGTTGATGCAACTGGCCCGGGGCCGGGAGTGGGATGCGCTGGAGCGCTCGATTGATGTGCAGATCTCGCGCCTGCGCCGTCTGCTGGAGCCCGATCCCTCCAAGCCCCGCTATATCCAGACGGTCTGGGGGGTGGGTTACGTATTCGTGCCGGATGGTCAGCAGCAGTGAAGGGCGGCCCGGGCTGGCATCCGCTGCTGCCCCGCAGTTTCTTTGCCCGCACCCTGCTGCTGGTGCTGCTGACCCTGCTGTTCTCGAAGATCCTGACCCTGCTGTATCTGGTCAGCAACGAGGACCTGCTGGTCGACCGCCAGTACAGCCACGGCACCGCCATGCTGGTGCACGCCTACTGGGCCAGCGGCCCGGAGGCCCGGGCCGACATGGAGCGCCTGACCGGCATGCAGCTGGTGCACCACAGCCAGACCCCGCCCGGCGAGGTGCACTGGCCCTATTCCGGCGTGTTCACCAGCCAGTTGCGCAACGAGCTGGGTGATCGCACGCAGATCCGCGTCGAGACCCAGGGCCAGCCGGCGATCTGGATACATCAGCCCAACTATGGCGAACACTGGCTGAAGGTGCCGCTGTACGCCCACCCCCTGCGCGGCCAGCGGCTGGGGCTGGTGATGACCTGGTCGGCGCTGATCATCATGCTGTCGATTGGCGCGGCGTGGATCTTCGTGCGCCAGCTCAACCGCCCGCTGAAGACCCTGGAGCGGGCTGCCCAGCGCATCGGTCAGGGCCACAGCGTGCGCCTGCTGGACACCAGCGGCCCGGCGGAGATTGCCGAGGTGTACCGGGCCTTCAACCAGATGGCCCAGGATGTCGAACAGGCCAACAGCGACCGCGCGCTGCTGCTGGCCGGGGTATCCCACGACCTGCGCACCCCGCTGACGCGCATGCGTCTGTCCACCGAGCTGATGTCCGATGCGGAGCCGGAGCTGACCGAGGGGATGATCCGGGATATCGAGGATATGGACGCCATTCTCGATCAGTTCATGGCCTATATCCGCGACGGCAGTGCCGAGCCTTTCCAGCTTTGCGACCTGAACGAGCTGATCAGCGAGGTGGTCGCGCCACTGAATACCGCCGAGCAGCCGATCGGCCTGTATCTGCAGCCAGTGCCGGAGCTGGCCCTGCGGCGGCTGTCGATCAAGCGGCTGCTGACCAACCTGGTGGAGAACGCCCTGAACCACGGGGGTACCGGTGTGGAGCTGACCAGCTATCTGGACCGGAGCAGCCTGGAACCCTGCGCGGTGGTCAGCGTGCTGGACCGCGGGCCGGGGGTGGATCAGAGCGAGGGCGAGGACCTGTTCACGCCCTTTATCCGTGGCGACCGGGCCCGTTCGACCAAGGGCACCGGGCTGGGGTTGGCGATCGTCAAGCGGATTGCCGACAGCCAGAGCATCAGTGTGCAGCTGCTCAACCGCAGCGGCGGCGGTACCGAGGCCCGGGTGCGGATTCCGCTAACGCTTCACTGAGTGGCAACCTGCTCCAGCACCCGTTCGATGCTGTCCAGATCGGGTATCAGCAGATGCTGTTCTTCGTCAGCCAGGCTCACTACCTGGCTGACATAGTTGCCGGGGCTGCCCGCCACGGTCAGTTCCCCGCGCACCACCCGTGTGGAACGGGGAATACCTGCCACCCGCATGGCGATGAAAGGCATACCCGCGCGACCACTCACGGCGTTGAGAATCAACATGCGTGGCGCTGGGCCGTCCGCTGGCGGCTGACCGAACAGCAGCCCGGGGTCCAGCAGCGGTATACGCTGGTCCCGCCAGTTGGCCCAACCGAGAAACCATTCCGGCCCCTGGCTGGCGGGCTGACCCAACCGATAGCCGACCAGCTCGGCCACCGCGACGTTGGGCAGCAGCATGGGCTGCTCCGCCAGCGGAACAATCAGGCCGTTGAGACTATCCAGTGCATCTGACATATCTGATCCTCTTGCCCGTACCGCACGTCAGGCGGGTACCGGGCGTTCCTGTTCAAGCCATTGGCGCATGGCCAGTGCCAGCTCCTCTGGAGACCCTTCACGGCTGCTGAAGCCAGCCTGCTGCACCGCCTCAGGCATGGTCGCGCAGGCCGCGCTGGACGCGCTCTGGGTCCATACCTGCATACCCTGGCGGCGCATGCGTCCGCAGGCAGCCACACCATCCTCACCCATGCCACTGAAGATGATCGCCCCACAGTGGGGGGCAAAGGCCGCGTTCACCTCATCCAGCAGGGTCTCGATGGCCGGTTGATAGGCCCCGGGCCAGGCCGAGTCCTGCAGGCATACCTGACCATCAACACCGAATTTCAATGCCCGGGAGATGGGTGCCACCAGCACATCACCCGGTTGCAGACGGCTGCCATCCTCGCAGTTGCGTACCCGCCAGTGGTTTTCCCGTCCCAGTATGCGCGGCAACTGATGCTCGAAACCCGCATCGATATGCTGCGCGTAGACGAAGGCGACGGGCAGCTGGGCGGGCAGGGCATCGAGGAAGCCCTTGACCGCCGCCGGGCCACCGAGGGATGCCCCCAGCAGCCAGACACTGCAGGCGCCCGTTGCCGGCGCCGGAGTCGGCACGCTCAGCTGCGGCACTATCGGTGGCGCACCCAGCAGCTTGCCCAACTTGGCGTACAGCCGCCGCTGCCAGCGCGGGTAATCCTCATCCTTCTGCGAGGGGATTTCATCATTGCCCAGCAGCACCGGCACCTCGCTGTGCTCCAGCAGCCAGTCGACCAGCGGCGAGTCCTCGGCCATGTCCAGCAGCCAGAGGTCGGTTACCACCTGTGCCAGTTGCCCGGCATCCAGCTGGGCGGGGGGCTGTTCGAAGCCCACCGCATAGCCGAAACGCTGTACCGCCTCGCTGAGCCGGGTGCGCCTGTCATTGCAGGCCACCAGCAGAGCGACGGTCGGCACCCGTACATCAGTCGCCACGACCCACCAGTGTGCCTATCAGCTCCAGCAACTCAGCTTCGTGATAGGGCTTGCCGAGATACTCGTTGACGCCGATGTTGCGCGCCCGCTCACGGTGCTTCTCACCGGTCCGCGAGGTGATCATGATGATCGGCAACTCCTTCAGGCGCTCATCATGGCGCACCAGGGTGGCCACCTCGAAGCCATCCATGCGCGGCATCTCGATATCCAGCAGCATGATATCCGGCTGGATATCCTGCAGTCGGGCGATCGCATCGACCCCATCCTTGGCGGTGACCACCTCCATGCCATGGCGTTCCAGCAGACGGCTGGTGACCTTGCGCACGGTGATGGAGTCATCCACCACCATGACCAGGGTGGGCCGGTCCTCACTGGCCGGCAACTGCTCGGCATGCTGCCCGTGGTGAGCGTGGGCCTGCTGGGCGCGGATTACCGCCAGCAGATCGAGAATCACCACCACGCGACCATCCCCGAGGATGGTCGCGCCGGAAATACCCGGGACCACGGCAAACTGCTTGCCGAGGTTCTTCACCACGATTTCCCGCGAGCCCGCCAGCGCATCCACCTGTACCGCGATGCTGTGCTCGGCACCGCGCACCAGGATCACCGGCAGCGGCAGACTGTGCCCGCTCAGTCTGGGTTGCTGGCTGGTACCCAGCAGCCCACCCAGATAGCGCAGGTCGTAATGCTTGCCGGCATACTCGAAGGGCGGCGCATCCGGTGCATAGTAGGCTTCCAGCTCGTAGCCGGAGACCCGCACGATACCCTCGATGGTGTTCAGCGGGATGGCATACAGGTCATCACCCGAGTACACCATCAGCGCCCGGTTCACCGATACGGTAAACGGCAGGCGGATGATGAAGGTGGTGCCCTGACCCGGCTCGGTATGCAGCACCATGCTGCCGCCGAGCTGCTTGATCTCGCTGTTGACCACGTCCATGCCCACGCCCCGGCCGGAAATCTGCGTGACCTGCTGCGCGGTACTGAAACCCGCCTCGAGGATGAACTGCAGCACCTCCTGATCGGTCAGGTTGGCATCGGCGTCCATCAGGCCCCGCTCGATGGCCTTGCGCCGCACCGCCTCGAGATCCACGCCGCGGCCGTCGTCGGACAGCCGCAGCACGATTTCACCACCTTCGCGCTGCAGGTCCAGACTGATCTGCCCGGCCTCGGCCTTGCCCCGCTCGGTACGCTGGGCGGGCAGCTCGATACCGTGGTCGACGGCGTTACGCAGCATGTGCTCCAGTGGGCCCATCATGCGTTCCAGTACGCTGCGGTCCATTTCCCCTTCGGCGTTGCCGACCACCAGGTTGACCTGCTTGCCGATCTCGGCAGCGACCTGGCGAACCACTCGCCGCAGGCGTGGCAGCAGGCGCTCGAAGGGCACCATGCGGGTACGCATGAGACCTTCCTGCAGCTCGGTATTGACCCGGGCCTGCTGCAGCAGCAGGGTCTCGGCATCACGGCTGCGGGTGGCCAGGGTTTCCTTCAGGTCCAGCATGTCCGAGGCGGATTCGAACAGCGAACGGGACAGTTGCTGGAGCTGGGAGTACTGGTCCATTTCCAGCGGGTCGAAGTCCTCGTAACCCTGTTCGATCTCGTCCTGGTGACGGGACAGGATCTGCGCCTGGGTTTCCATGTCCAGACGCCGCAACTGGTCGCGCACCCGTTCGATGGTGCTTTCCATATCGTTCAGCGTGTGACTGATATCACTGACCTGCTGTTCGACCCGGCCACGGAAGATGGAGGTCTCACCGGCCAGGTTGACCAGTTCTTCCAGCAGCGCGGCGGGTACCTTGACCGACTCCTGAACCGTGGAGCGGCTGACTGCGGCTTTGTCGGCCTGGTCGGCGCCCATGGCCTCGCGCAGGATACGGCGAACCTCGGCCAGGGTGCGCTCGCTGCCGTCCTCCGGCACGCTCGGCACCTCTGCCGGAAGCGGTTGCGCAGCCACCAGTGGCAGGCTCCAGTCCACGGCGGGCAGACTCTGGCCGCTGGCCAGTTGCTCGACCCCGGCCTGCAGACTGGCCAGCGTCTCCTGCAGCAGGAGTTGCTGCCCCGGCCCAGCCTGATGCAGAGCCTGCTCCAGCTGCCTGGCCTGATCGGCCAGCGCAGCCTGATCGGCCAGCCGGGCACTGCCCTTGAGGGTTTCGATACGGTGCAGCAGCTCCAGCGCCGCCTGCGGATCGCTTTCCTGTTGAGTCAGCAGCGCACTGCAGGGTTGCAACAGTTCGCGGGCTTCCTCGATGAACATGGCGAGCATGCCGGAGACTGGCTCGACGACCACGCTCGGTGTCGCCGCAGGCTGTTCCACCGGTACCGCTTCGGTTTCGACAGCTGGCTGCTCCGGCTCGGCCATGGCCGGTGCCTCGCTGGCCAGTTGCGGCGGCTGGTCCGGCTGGGCACGGAAGTCGCGGATGGCCCGGGTCAGGGTCATGCCGTCGCTGATCGAACGGCCATCGAGGATGCCCTCGACCATTTCCGCCAGCGCATCCTGACTGGCCAGCAGCAGTTCAGGCAGGCCGTCGACCAGCTCGAAACGCTTGCCGACCAGCCCTTCGTAGACGAATTCCAGCTCGTGGGACAGATCCCCCACCGGACGGATTTCCGCCATGCGCGCGCCACCCTTGAGGGTGTGCAGGTCACGCAGCAGGGCATGCAGCGGGGCATCGTCCTGCGGCGCGGCCAGCCACTGCTGCAGACTGCCCGCCGCGCTGTCGAGAATTTCCTGGGCCTCTTCGAGGAAGATATCCACCAGTTCGGCATCGGTACCGGCATCGGCCGGGTTCCACTGTCCGTCGATCGGCTCGGCCGCAGCAGCAACACTGTGGCCACTCGGCACCTCAGTTGCCGGCAGCGGCGACGCCACGGGGGTCGGCAGCTCGACCGGTTTGGAGAACAGCCCCTGGAGCAGATCCAGTTCAGTGGCGGCGGTATGGACATGCTGATGTGCAGCCACCTGATCCATCATCGCAATCAGGCGCTCGTGGCCCTGGGCCAAGACTGCGGAGACCTCGTCATTGAACTGCAGACGCTGACCCACCAGCGCCTCGTGCACGTCTTCCAGCCCCTGACACAGCTCGCTGATCGGCTCCAGATCCACATCCAGCGCCACATCAGCCAGAGCTCGCAGGGCGCGACCCTGGGCCGCGTGGTCAATGCTGTCACCCTGGGCCAGCTCATCGGCGGCATCCAGCAGCAGCTCGATGCCCTCGGTGAGGAAGATCGACAGCATGTCGACATCGCTGCCGCCATCGGCCTCGGCCCGGCTGCTCTCACGCTGCTGCATGGCATCCTGATAGACCGCTTCCAGGCGCTGCAGGAATTCATCGCTGCCGGCCAGCGGTTGCTGGGCGTCATCCTGGGTCAGCCATTGCTGCAGCAGGTCCACGGCGTCACGCAACAACGCCACCACCGCACGGTCGGCAGGAATGAGGTTGTTCTTGAAGTCCTTGGTCAGTTTTTCCAGCGGTGTCGCCAACTGGGCCACCGGCTGCATGCCAGCCATGTGCGCACTGCCCTTGAGGGTGTGCAGGGCACGCTGCAAGGCGTCGCTCAACGGCAGCGGCAGGCCCTGCTCACACTTGGTCAGGTAGGCATTGATCTGCCCTACGTGGGCTTCGGTTTCGTTGCGGAAGATCTTCAGCAGCAGCGGATCCAGCTCGTCTGCCGTATCGTCCTCGGCCATGGCGGCGGCCGGTTGCCAGCTGTCGACCAGATCCTCGACTGCCGGTTCGGCTTCGGCCTCCGGCAGGATCTCCGGCTCGGTCTCCGACACCTCGGGCTCGGGCAGATCCGCCAGCGGTTCCAGCTCCAGTTCGATTTCCGGCAGTTCTTCGCCCGGTTCGTCCGGCAGCTCGACAAGGATGTCCGACTCGGGAAGGATGAACTCGACTTCCAGCTCGGGCTCAGCCTCGGACTCCAGCTCGATGTCGGGGTCGACATCCGGCTCGGCTTCGGCGACAAACTCGACTTCCGGCTCCAGCTCGCTTTCGGGCTCGGGCTCGGGCTCGACAATATCCAGCTCGATTTCTTCCAGCTCCGGCTCGGGCAACGTCGGTGCTTCCAGCACCTCGGGCTCGTCCAGCTCGATGCTGGCAACCGGTTCGGCGGTAACCGCCTCATCCAGGCTGATGGGCTCGGCAGGAATCTCACCCCGGGACAGCATCTCGGCCTGGCCGGTCAGTCGCTCGACCACCGCCAGCGGGCTGGCACGGCCGCTGGCGAAATCATCCAGCAGCGACGGCATCAGGCCACGCACGGTGTTGACCATGGCGAATACCGAGGGGCTGACCTCGACATTGCCGTCGATCACCCGGTTGAGCATGTTCTCCACCGCCCAGGCCAACTCCGCCAGCACGCTGGCCTTGACCATGCGGCCACTGCCCTTGAGGGTGTGGAAGGCCCGACGCACTTCGGCCCGGGCACTGTGGTTGTCGTGATCGGCCTGCCACTGGGGGGTATATTCCTCCAGGGTTTCCAGCACTTCGCCGACTTCCTCGACAAAGATTTCCAGCAGCTCCGGATCCAGTTCGTCCTCGTCTTCCTCGGCGTCGCTGTCCTCGGCGGCAGCCCCGGCAACGGCGGCCGACTGGTCGGCGGGCTGTTCCGGCTGCAGCTGATCCGGCTCGGCGAGCAGTCGCGGCAGCTCGGCGGGCGGATAGCCAAGCACCGCCAGGCAGTTCTCGGCAGCGGCGAGGATGCCGTCGCCACGTTCAATATCGTCGGTGGCGACCCGTTCAAGGTAGTAGTCGATACCGTAAATCACATCGGCCAG
>JAAYHO010000157.1 GCA_012735335.1 Gammaproteobacteria bacterium | reverse complement strand
TCGTACTGCACCGGCCCGCTACCGCCCCGGCTGACATACAGACACACCTGCGACACGGCGAACTCCGGCAGCCGCAGCGCCGCATACTGCTGCAGAAACCCCTGCAATACCGCTCCGCCCTGCCTCACCCGGGCCAGGGTGACATGCGGCCGGTACGGTCGCGTATCCGCCACCAGCCCCAGCGGCAACAGCCTCTGCTCCACCACCTGCTGCAATTGCAGCAACGCCATACTGGCATCAACCCCGGCCCAGAGCACCTTGGGCCGCTCTTCGCTGCCAAAATAGCCCACTCCATTGATCGCCAGCTGCACCCCCGGGTCGGGCAGCCCCTCCAGCGCTGCGGCCATCTGCTGCGCCGTGGCCTGATCCACACTGCCGATAAAGCTCAGAGTCACATGCAGCGCCCCAGGCGGGTGCCAGCGGGCCGTGGGGTAATCCATACGGATATCAGCCAGCGTGCGCCGCACCGAATCAGGCAGTTCAATACCAACAAACAGTCGCTGCAGCATGGGCCATCTCCCGAACCAATCACCGGGTCAATCTAGCCATCCGCCCGGCTCACTGGCAAGCAGCTCAACAGCGCCCGGCCGGGGCTGCCGCTTGGTTTGCGCAAAAATCCATTGCTATGCTCAATGCTCTCAGGTTCTCCGAGGCAAGACTCATGCATGACATCATTGCGGGACGCTTTGTACTGCAGGAGCAGGCAGACAAGGCACTGGCAGAGTTGCAGCAGGCGGGATTCCTCCGGGACGCGCTGGCGGCGTTCTATCTCAACCCCAACGGCCAGCATGACCTGTACCCGATCGGCGGCGACGCGGAAAGCTCCGCCGGGGCGCGCCATTCCGGCTCCGGTGCCGCCCGGGGCGGGGGTGTGGGTGCAGCGGTAGGCGCCGTCGCCGGAGCTGCTGCGACCCCTCTCATCGGTCCAGCAGGCATTGCCATAGGCGCTGGAGTTGGTGCCTATACCGGTGCGCTGGTGGGCGCGGTCAGCAGCACCGACAAGGAGTCGGATGTGGACGAGCAGACCGGCCAGCCCTCGGCCGTGCAGCCGCAGGTAACCGAACGCTCCGCCGGAGTGCTGGTAGCGGTGCGGGTCAACCGGGACAGCCGCCGGAGCGCGATCGATATTCTCACCCGCCTCGGCGCCGAGGATGTGGAGCAGGCCCGGGGCGACCTACGTGACGGACACTGGTACGACTTCGACCCCCATGCGGTGGTGCGCCGGGTCTGAAACAGCGAAATACTCTCACTGCTCCTCTGGGTTTCGTCCCTGGCTGAGCTAAGTCATAGGCAGGTTCAGCGCACTTTGCCGGGAACGCTGCTGCCTGGACTGGTGTGTGAATGCTTGTGTCTGTGCAGGCCTCTGCGTCGGCACGGCCCTGCACCCCAGCACGGCCTTGTAACGACTTGCAACCGGGTAGCCTCACTGAAGCCCTCAGAGGTACCAGCCCGATATTTACCACAAAAAAACCCCGGCGCTCTGTCGAGCAACCGGGGTTTTCTTTACTGGCCGCCCGAGAGCGGCACAGATGACGGAGGATCAGACGCCGCTGTTTTCAGCCGCTTCCACATCTTTCATCGACAGCTTGATACGGCCGCGGTTGTCCACGTCCAGCACCAGTACCTTCACTTCCTGACCTTCCTGCAGCACGTCGGTGACCTTCTCGATACGCTGGTTGGCGATCTGCGAGATGTGTACCAGACCGTCCTTGCCGGGCAGGATACTGACGAAGGCACCGAAGTCGACGATGCGCTCGACCTTGCCGGTGTAGACCTTGCCGATTTCCGCTTCAGCGGTAATGGCGTCAACCCGCGCCTTGGCGGCGTTGGCGGCGTCCTTGCTGGCAGCGAAGATCTTCACGGTACCGTCATCGGTGATGTCGATGGAGGCGCCGGTCTCTTCACAGATACCACGGATGGTTGCACCGCCCTTGCCGATCACGTCACGGATCTTGTCGGAGTCGATCTTCATGCTGATCATGGTCGGTGCGTTGGCGGACAGCTCCTTGCGGGAGGCCGGCAGCACCTGGTTCATCTGACCGAGGATGTTCAGACGCGCATCGTGGGCCTGGTGCAGAGCCAGTTCCATGATTTCCTCGGTGATGCCCTTGATCTTGATGTCCATCTGCAGCGCGGTGACACCCTTCTCGGTACCGGCTACCTTGAAGTCCATATCACCCAGGTGGTCCTCGTCACCGAGGATGTCGGTCAGTACCGCGAACTTGTCACCTTCCTTGACCAGACCCATGGCGATACCAGCCACCGGGGCCTTCAGCGGTACACCGGCGTCCATCAGTGCCAGCGAGGCACCACAGACGGAAGCCATGGAGCTGGAACCGTTGGATTCGGTAATTTCCGAGACTACACGGATGCTGTAGGGGAACTGCTCCATGTCGGGCATCACGGCCTGGATACCACGACGGGCCAGACGACCGTGGCCGATCTCGCGGCGACCGGTGCCACCCATGCGACCACACTCACCCACCGAGTAGGGAGGGAAGTTGTAGTGGAACATGAAGGGATCTTTCTTCTCGCCTTCCAGGGTATCCAGCAGCTGTGCGTCGCGGGCAGTACCCAGAGTGGTGACTACCAGCGCCTGGGTTTCGCCACGGGTGAACAGCGAGGAACCGTGGGTGCGATCCAGTACGCCGACTTCGATATGCAGCGGACGTACGGTCTTGGTATCACGACCGTCGATACGCGGGTTGCCGTTGACGATGCTCTCGCGCACGGTGCGGTATTCGATCTCGCCGAAGGCGTCCTTCACTTCACCGGCGGAGGGCTGGCCTGCTTCATCACC
>JAAYHO010000156.1 GCA_012735335.1 Gammaproteobacteria bacterium | reverse complement strand
CCGGAAGCAGTGATGGAAGGCGTGCAGCGGGCCATGCGCATCGCCATCGCCCAGGAAGAGGAGCGGCTGGAAAAGCACCTGCCGTTCCTCGCCACGGTCGGCTCGGTCAGCCCCTATATCGGCTTGTTCGGCACCGTGTGGGGCATCATGAACTCCTTTATTGGCCTGTCCCAGACCCAGCAGGCCACCCTGGCGGCGGTGGCTCCGGGCATTGCCGAGGCGCTGATCGCCACCGCCATCGGCCTGTTCGCGGCGATTCCGGCGGTGATCGCCTACAACCGCTTCGCCGCCCGCGCCGAGGGGCTGATCAACCGCTACTACAGCTTCGCCGAACAGTTCTCCGCGCTGCTGCACCGGCGTCTGCACAGCCGGGCGGGGCAGTAAGCCATGCGCCCGCAACGCAGAAGGCTGCGGCCCAATTCGGAAATGAACGTGGTGCCCTATATCGACGTGATGCTGGTGCTGCTGGTGATCTTCATGGTCACCGCGCCCATGCTCACTCAGGGCGTGCAGATCGAACTGCCCAAGGTCGCCAGCGAAGCCCTGGCCAATGACGATCCTCTCAATATTGTCACCTTGTCCATCGATGATCAGGGCAACTACCACTGGAATGAAGGCGACACGGTCAACACCGAGCAGTACAGCGACAGCAGCAGCTCACTGGAAGAGATGCGCCAGCGCATCACTGCCCTGGTCGCCGCCCGGCCCGAGACCCAGGTGTTCATCCGTGCCGACCGCCACGCCGATTACGGACTGGTGATCGAAGGCATGGCCGCGCTGCAACAGGGCGGTATCACCCGGCTGGGCCTGATTACCGAGGCACCCTGACGCATGAACGATCTGATCCCGACCAGCCCCCGCCCACGTCCCTGCCAGCCGCGCAGCTGGCTGCTGCCGATGGCCGCCACCCTGGCCCTGCACACCGCAGCCGCCTGGGGCCTGTACGCCAGCTGGTCACCCGAGCCCCCGGCCGGTCACAACCAGCCGGTGATGATCACCCAACTGGTCACCCTGCCCGCTCCTGCCCCCGAGCCAGAACCGGTGCCGCCACCGGCAGTGGAACCGGTGGCCGTGGACCCCGAGCCCGCACCAGCGCAGATCGAGGAGCCGCAGATCGACCACGCCGCCATCGCCCGCAAGCGCCTGGAAGAACAGCAGCAGAAAGAACACAAGGAACGCGAAGCGCAGCAGCGGCTGGCCGAGCAGCGCAGGCAACAGGAGCAGGAACGGGAACGCCAGCAACAGCTGGCCCGGGAGCAGCAGGAGCGCGAACGGGCCGAACAGCAGGCATTGGCCGAGCAGCAGCGCCAGGCCGCCGAAGCCCAGGCCAGAGCCAATGCCGAAGCCGCCCGACGCGCCGCCGAAGCGGCGGCCATCGCCCAGTACCAGCCGATCAGCAAACAGCCGCCCAGCTACCCGAGACGCGCACTGGATCGCGGTCTGGAAGGCGACTGCACGGTAACCTACACGGTCACCCGGGACGGCCGGGTCAAGAATCCCCAGGTGGTCGAGGGTGCCTGTGACGATCCCCTGTTCGAACGCCCGTCACTGACCGCCGCCCGCAGCTTCCGCTACCAGCCACGGCTGATCGACGGCCAGCCGGTGGACGTGCCCGGCGTCCGCAACACCTTCCGCTACCGCATTCAATAAGGACAGCAGCATGAGACAGGAACACCACCATTACCACGCCGACCTGCAGGCGCTGGACGACCGCTGCCTCAACCCCAGCCAGGCCGCCGACCTGAACAGCATCATTAACCGCAGCCGCCGTCAGGTACTCAAGGGCGGTCTGGCGCTGGCAGCCATCGGCCTGTTCGGCACCAGCCTGCTCGGCTGCCAGCGCAGCAGCGCGCCAGCGGCCAGGCCACTGCTGGGTTTCAGCGGAGTAGCGGCGCAGACCGCGGCCGACTTCGACCGGGTGCTGGTGGCCGAGGGTTACCGCGCCCAGCCGTTCTTCAGCTGGGGCGATGCGGTATTGGACAATGCCCCGACCTGGCGCGAGGACGCCTCCCAGGACTGGCAGGCACAACTGCTGCAGGCCGGTGACAACCATGACGGCATGCACTTCTTCCCTTTCGCGCAGGCACCCAATGAGCATGGCCTGCTGGTGATCAACCACGAGTACATCAACCCGACCCTGCATACTGACGGTTTCCGCTATACCGACCTGGCCGATGGCCGCCGCCAGCGCCCCGTCGATCAGGTG
>JAAYHO010000155.1 GCA_012735335.1 Gammaproteobacteria bacterium | reverse complement strand
GGGGAGGCGGGTTGCTGATACTCGGGGATCAGGCTGCAGCCGGACAGAGCCAGCGCTACCGCCAGGGTCAGATATCTGATTTTCATACCGCTTCTCCTTCGGCATCAGCCTGCTGGGGCTGCTCTTTCCGGCGATCGAACAGCTTGACCACCACCACGTAGAACAGCGGTACGAAGAACACTACCAGTACCGTTGCGGTGATCATGCCGCCGACCACGCCGGTGGCGATCGAGTGCTGACTGCCTTGTCCGGCGCCGGTGGCCAGTGCCATGGGCAGGACACCGAAGGTGAAGGCCAGTGATGTCATCAGGATCGGGCGCAGGCGAAGCCGCGCCGCTTCGATCGCTGCCTGCACCAGACTGCGGCCCTGATTCTCATACAGATCCTTGGCGAACTCGACGATGAGGATGGCGTTCTTCGCGGTCAGACCGACAGTGGTCATCAGGCCGATCTGGAAGTACACGTCCGCGGTCAGACCCCGCAGCAGGGTAGCCGATACCGCACCAATGATGCCCAGCGGTACCACGGCAATCACCGCCGCAGGGACCGACCAGCTCTCGTACAGCGCGGCCAGGCACAGGAACACGATCAGCACGGTCAGGGCATACAGCAGCGGTGCCTGGTCGCCGGTCTGGATCTCCTCATAGGACAGGCCGGTATAGGCAAGACCGATGCCCGGCGGCAGCTGCTGCATGATCTCGTCGATCACCAGCATGGCGTCACCGGTACTGTAGCCGGGGGCCGGCTGGCCGAGGATCTCCACCGAGGAAATGCCGTTGTAGCGCTCCAGCTTGGGCGAGCCCCAGGTCCATTCGCCGGTGGCGAAGGAGGAGAAGGGGATCATCTCGCCGTTGCGGTTGCGCACGTACCATTTATCGAAGTCCTCGGGCGCCAGGCGCGAATCCATGCTGCCCTGCAGGTAGACCCGCTTGACCCGGCCCTGGTCGATGAAGTCGTTGACGTACATCGAGCCCCAGGCCGCCGACATGGTTTCGTTGATCGCGGCGATGCTCAGCGAGTGGGCGCGGGCCTTCTCCCGGTCGATATTGACGCGGAACTGGGGCTCGTCGTCCTTGCCGTTGGGGCGCACGGCCATGAGTTTCGGGTGCTGGTTGGCCAGCATCAGGAACTGGTCCCGGGCGGCCATCAACTGCTGGTGGCCCAGGCCGACGTTGTCCTGCAGGTAGAAGTTGAAGCCCATGGCATTACCCATTTCCAGAATGGCAGGGGGCGGAAATACCATGACCTGACCGTCCTTGATCTGGTTGAAGCGCTGTTGCAAGCGCCCGGTCAGGCTGAATACGTCCTGGCCGTCCGCGCTACGCAGGGCCCAGTCCTTGAGCTGCACGAAGGCCGCCCCGGAGTTCTGCCCGCGACCGGCAAAGTTGAAGCCGGAGACGGTCTGCACGGAGGCAATGAGGTCGGATTCCTCTTCCAGCAGGTGCTCGCGGATCTCGGTCAGGACTGCCTCGGTGCGCTCGGCACTGGCGTTGGCCGGCATGCGCACCTCTACCATCAGCAGGCTCTGGTCCTCATCCGGCAGGAAGGCCGCCGGAATCTGCTTGAACAGGAAGCCGGTGCCGACCACGATCAGCAGGAACACAACCAGATAGCGACCGCGCCGTGCCAGCATGCCACCCACGCCGCGCTCGAAGCGCTGGGTGCCACGGTCGAAGGTGCGGTTGAACCAGCCAAAGAAACCTTTCTTCTCCTGGAGCGACTGGCCGGGCTTGGGTGCCTTGAGGATCGTCGCGCACAGTGCCGGCGTGAAGATCAGCGCCACCAGCACCGACAGCGTCATGCAGACCACGATGGTGACGGCGAACTGGCGATAGATGATGCCCGCCGAGCCGCCGAAGAAGGCCATGGGGACGAACACGGCAGACAGCACCAGGCCGATGCCCACCAGCGCACCCTTGATCTGATGCATCGACTTGCGGGTTGCCTCCAGCGGCGACAGCCCCTCTTCATGCATGAGGCGTTCGACGTTCTCCACCACCACGATGGCATCGTCCACCAGCAGGCCGATGGCCAGCACCATGGCGTACATGGTCAGCACGTTGATGTTCAATCCGAACAGCGGCAGCAGGGCGAAGGCACCGAGCAGCACCACCGGTACCGCCAGGGTCGGGATCAGCGTGGCCCGGAAGCTCTGCAGGAACAGGTACATGACCAGGAACACCAGCACGATGGCCTCGATGATGGTGTGTACCACCGAGCTGATGGAGGCTTTCACCACCGGCGTGGTGTCGTACGGATAGATGATCCTGACCCCGTCCGGGAGGAAGGGCTCCTGGGCATCCAGTACCGCCCGCACGCTGTCCACGGTGTCCAGCAGGTTACCGCCGGGCGCCAGGCGCAGCGCAATACCGGCCGACGGCAGGCCATTGAAGTTGCCGGAGATGGAGTAGTTGTCCGCGCCCAGACCCACTTCGGCGACATCCCCGACCCGAACCTGGGAGCCGTCTTCGTTGACCTTGATGAGAATCTCGCGGAACTCGTCGGCGTTGGTCAGCCGTGTACTGCCGATGACGGTGGCGTTGAGCTGAGTACCATTGTGTGCCGGCAGGCCGCCGAGCTGACCGGAGGACACCTGCACGTTCTGCTCGCGGATGGCCTGGGCTACATCGCCCGGGGTCAACTGGTAGCTGTTGAGCTTGGCCGGGTCGAGCCAGATACGCATGGCGTTCTGGGAGCCGAGCAGGAAAAAGTCACCGACCCCATCAATGCGGGAGATCGGGTCCTGCAGGTGCGAGGCAATGTAGTTGCCCAGATCAAAATCATTCATCCGACCGCTTTCGTCGACCAGACCGATGATCTGCATGAAGTTGACCTGGTACTTGACCACCCGGATACCCTGGCGCTGTACCTCTTCCGGCAGCTTGGGTGTAGCCAGCTGCAGTTTGTTCTGCACCTGCACCTGGGCAATGTCCGAGTCGGTACCTTGCTCGAAGGTGACAATGATCTGGGCACTGCCGTCGGAGTTGCTGCTGGACGACATGTAGCGGAAGCCATCCAGGCCGCTGAGCTGCTGCTCGATGACCTGGACCACGGTGTCCTGCACCGTTTCCGCCGAGGCGCCGGGGTAGACGACGCTGATCGCGACTGCCGGAGCGGCGATGTTCGGATACTGGCTGATCGGCAGCTTGAACAGCGACAGCGCGCCGGCCAGCATGACCACGATCGCCAGCACCCAGGCGAAGATCGGCCTGTCTATAAAGAAGTGGGGCATGGCAATTTCCTCAGTTGGCGGGGCGGGTGGCGCTCTGGCCGAACTCGGTCATCAGCGTCACGTTGCTGGCAGGGACTGGTACTGTCTGCATGCCGTTGCGCAGCAATTGCAGACCCTCGGTCACCACCTGCTCACCATCCTGCAGTCCCGCACCGATCAACCAGGTGTTACCCACCGTGCGCAGAGTCTCTACTTCGCGTTGCTGTGCAGTGCCGTCCTCGGCGATTACCCAGACGTTGGCCTCGCCGCGGGTATCGCGGAAGACCGCCTGCTGCGGTACCAGAATGGCATTGTCGCGTACACCTTCCTGCAGCTGGGCGCGCACGAACATGCCCGGCAGCAGCTTCAGATCGGGGTTGGGGAATTCGGCGCGCAGGGTCACCGCGCCGGTGCTCGGGTCGACTGTTACTTCGGAGAATTTCAGCACCCCAGGCAGCGGATAGGGGCTGCCGTCTTCCAGCTGCAGCGTCACCGCCGGGTCCTCGCCGACGGCCTGCAACCGCCCCGATTCCCAGTCTCGCTGCAATTCCAGCATGCGGGTAACGGGCGCGTTGATGTCCACGTAGATGGGGTCGAGCTGGGTGACTGTGGCCAGTGCCTGGGGCTGGCCGTTGGTGACCAGGGCGCCTTCGGTAACGGCCGAGCGGCCGATGCGCCCGGAAATCGGTGACAGTACCTTGGTGTACTGCATGTCAATATGGGCTACGTCGACGGCGGTACGTGCCTGGGTCCAGGCGGCCATGGCATCGTCATATTGCTGCTGACTGACGGCGTTGGTACTGAGCAGACGCTCGTAGCGCTTGGCCAGGTTTTCGGTGGTTTTCAGGTTGGCCTGAGCTCGGGCCAGGTTGGCCTCATAGGTGCGCGGGTCGATCTGGTACAGCTGCTGACCCTTTTCCACCTCGGCACCTTCGGTAAACAGGCGTTCCTGAAGGATGCCCGTGACCTGCGGACGCACCTCCGCAACCCGATAGGCGCTGGTGCGTCCAGGCAGCTCGGCGGTCAGCGCCAGTGAACGACTTTCGACAGTGTAAACCCCAACCTCCGGGGCGCGTTGAGGCGGTTGTTGCTGTTCTGCCTGTCCGCAACCCACGAGCAGAGTCGCTGCCAATGACAGCGCAATCGCGTAGCGCAGAGATCCTGAGTTTTTCACCGGCTATATTCTCCTCATGAAATGAGCTGGGTATCGCAAAGCGGGATAGTGTATCAGTATGCGGGTTTTGGCGTAATAAATTTTTTTCATCGGGTACATAAGAAGATCAGATCGCGGATAATCCAGGTACGGTAGAAGGGAGCGCTCAGGAGGCAAACAGATGAGTCGACAACAGGACACGGACAGTGCTCGCCACGGCGGCATTCAGGTGATAGCCCGGGCCGCCAGGATCATGCGTGCTCTGGGCAACAACCCGCAGGGCCTCAGTCTGGCGGCGATTGCCCAGGAGGTAGACCTGCCGCGCTCGACGGTGCAACGCATCATTCATGCGCTGGCCGAGGAGCTGCTGGTGGAGCAGGCCGGCCCGGCCGGTGGCGTGCGCCTGGGGCCGGCGCTGGGGCAGCTGATCAATCACGCCCAGACCGATATCATTTCCTTGACCCGCAGCCATCTGCAGAGCCTGTCGGAGCAGCTGCAGGAGTCGGTCTCCCTCTGTTCGCTGGCCGGGGACAAGGTTTATGTCATTGATCGCATCGTTGCTGAACGCGAACTGCGGGTGGTGTTCCCCATCGGTGTCAACGCACCACTCTACGCCACTGGAGCGGGCAAGATCCTGCTGGCGGAAATGCCTGAAGCAACCATGCTCAATGTACTGCCGGAGGTGCTACCGGAGCACACCCCGGGAACCCTGAGCCGGGACGAGTTGCTGGTGCAGGTGGAGGAGGCGCGTCGGAGCCGCTTTGCCGCCGACTGCGACGAGCTGATCGAAGGTGTCAGTTCCTGCGCCGTGGCCCTGGATACCTACCTGGGGCTGTATGTGCTCAGCGTGATCGGCCCGACGTCGCGGATCAAGCCCGGCATCGCGCGCCTGCGTGAGGCTCTGCTGCAGTGCAAGCAGGAGATCGAGCGGGCCATCGGTCATTCGCCGTCGAGGGACTGAGTTGCCAGGCAGCGGGCCATTCATGTTACAACGGGGCCAGTCTTGCCCATCAAGGAGATTCCCATGGCTCTGGACCTGAGCGAAACCCTGGTGATCGGCGTTTCCTCCACTGCGCTGTTTGATATGCGCGAGTCGGACCGCTTCTTTCAGACGCTGCGCGAGCAGGAGCCTGAGCAGGTTATCGCCCGATACCGCGAGTACATGCTCACCCACGAGGATGAACCCTTGTCACCCGGTACCGGCTACCCGCTGGTCAAGGCGCTGCTGGGGTTGAACCAGTATATGGAGCCGGGGGAGCAGGCGCCGCTGGTGGAGGTGGTGATCATGTCCCGCAACAGTCCGGATACCGGGCTGCGGGTGCTGCGGACCATTCGCCACGACCAGCTCAATATCACGCGCTCGGCCTTTACCGGCGGCGAGTCGGTGGCCGACTACATGGATGCCTTCGATGTCGACCTGTTCCTGACTACTGATGTGGATGATGCGCAGAGAGTGATCGACTCCCAGCGCTGCGCTGCGGCGATTCTCAAACAGCCGCCGCAGAACGCCTCACCGATTCCCGAGGGGCAGGTGCGTATTGCCTTTGACGG
>JAAYHO010000154.1 GCA_012735335.1 Gammaproteobacteria bacterium | reverse complement strand
CTCCTGATGGGCTGCTACGGCATCGGCGTCTCCCGCGTGGTGGCTGCCGCCATCGAGCAGAACTACGATGACCGCGGCATCCTCTGGCCGGATGCGCTGGCTCCGTTCCAGGTCGCGCTGGTGCCGATGAAGATGGAAAGCTCCGAAGCGGTACGCGAAGCTACCGAAGAGCTGTACACCGCACTGCAGCAGGCCGGTGTCGAGGTGCTGCTGGACGACCGCGACAAGAAGACCAGCCCCGGCGTCAAGTTCGCCGACATGGACCTGATCGGCATCCCCCACCGGGTGGTGATCAGCGACCGTGGTCTGGGCGAAGGCCAGCTGGAATACAAATACCGACGTGATCAGGAGGCCTCCAGCGTGGCCACCGCCGACATGCTCGAGTTCCTGATCCAGCGCATCACCCGCTCATGAATACAGCGGGTATGCAGAGTTCCCTTGCACCCTGGGCGCTGTGGCTGTGCGCCGGTCTGCTGCTCGGCGGTTGCAGCACCCAGCCGCAGACCATCCCGACCTCCTCCCGGGTGGAAACCACCCTGCTCAGCCACACGCTGAGCATTGATGCAGGCGAGCCCCGGGTGCTGAGCACGCCACAGCGCAACATTCGGGTAACCGAACAGAAGCTGCAGCAGATCACTGAATATGACGCGCAGGATCAGCCGATCAGCAGCCGGGACAGCTATCAGGCGCTGCCCTGGGCCAACCAGAACCTGACTCTGATTGTCGAAGGCCAACAGTTTACCCTGCAGACCGATAACGAGGGTGCGGTACGCCTCAACCTGCTCGACGAACAGTTCATCGAACTGGATTTCGAGCAGCTGCGGGTAGTCGAGGTGATTGCCCGGGCCAGTCCCAACGTAGTTGCCGAGCAGGATCTGCTGGTCAGCCGGGAACTGCGCAGCGTGCTGCAGGAGGCCATACCGCTGATCTACGACAACCTCGAAGAAGGCGATGCACAGCAGTGGGTCGAGCGGGTACGACGCCTGCATGCACTGGGCCTCGGAGAAGAATCGGCCCAGCTGGAGAACATGCTGATCCTGCTGACGGTCGGTGACCCGGAGTTGCAGTTCGAGTTCATCCAGGCCCTGGAACGGGAACACAGCGGAAGCCCCTGACATGCTGCGCCACACATGGATAGTGTTGTGTCTTGCCCTGAGCGTCAGTCCCGGTACCTTCGCCGTGGAGCAGAGCCCCCCGGTCGATCCGCAGCTGCGGGCGCTGCTGATGGAGGCGGTGTCCCAGGCCGACAGCTTCGCCGACCATTTCGACGCCCAGGTCTGGCTGCTGGACATGTCCACCCGGCTGCGGCGTTATATCCCCGATGAGGAAGAACGGCTGCGGTTTCTGCGGCTGGTACACCGGGAAGCCAAGCGCGCAGAGCTCAAGCCGGATCTGGTACTGGCGGTGATCCACGTGGAAAGTCTGTTCGACCGCTATGCCCTGTCCCGGGCCGGCGCCCAGGGCGTGATGCAGGTGATGCCCTTCTGGAAGGCCGAGCTGGGTCGCCCCGACGACAACCTGATCGATCTGGCCACCAACCTGCGCTACGGCTGCACCATCCTGAAATATTACCTGGATATGGAAAAGGGCAACCTGCGCCGGGCACTGGCCCGCTACAACGGCAGCCTCGGCAGCCACCGCTACCCGGACAAGGTGCAGGATTACTGGTACCAGTTCTGGTATGTGAAGGATTAGACCCTATTCCAGCAGCGCCAGCAGCCCCTGCTCGGTCTGCGGCCCGGGCAGGCTGCGCTGCAACTCACCCTGCGGATTGAAGATATAGGTGGTGGGCAACACCTGCGGCCGCTCCAGCTGCAGACTCTGCTCGAAATCCTCACCCATTACCGAAAAGGCGATATTCATCCGTTCAGACAGCTCCAGCAGGGCTGCACCGCTGACGCCATCGTAATTTACCCCCAGTACCAGCACATCCGGCCGCTCGGCCAGCCGGTTGAACTCCGGCAGCTCATGCAGGCAGGGGGCGCACCATTCGGCCCAGTAGTTCACCACCACCCAGCGACCCTGCATATCGGCGCGCCTCAACTGCTCGCCCCGGTGGTCCAGCCACTGCTCTTCACCGCAACCGCCCAGCAGCAGGGCTGCACCGGTCATAACTGCCGTCAGGATAGTTCTCATTGCGCACCCTCCTCGCTTGTCACTGCCCGACCGTTGTCCGCCAGCCAACTGCGTACGCTGCCATCCATGATCTGCCGTCGACTGTCTTCCAGCTGCGCCAGCGCCTCGCGCAGCGGCGGATACCACAGATCCTGCTCACCCAGCGACACCGGCAGCTCGGATACCCGCGGCAACGCCTCGGGCACCTGTGCCAGCAGCTCGGCCATCTGCAACTGCGCCGGATCACGGCTGAACACATAGCCACCCTGCTGGGCCCGGGTAATGAGCCGCTGTCCTTCCATCCACTCGGTCAGGTCCAGCCACAGGTCTTCCGGCATGGCCCAGCCACTGGCATTGACCCGGGGCAGATCCACCACCAGCCCCTGCTTCTGCGCCAGCATGAATACCCGCAGCAGCGCCAGCAGACTGACCAGCCAGGGTTGACTGCTGCGCTGCCAGGCCGCACTGCTGCCCAGATTGCACACCAGCTCGGCACCGAACAGGATGATCAGCCAACTGACGTAGATCCACAGCAGAAATAGCGGGAAGGCGGCAAAGGCACCGTAGATGAGCTGAAAACTGGGGAACAGCGCGACATACAGCGCAAAACAGGCCTTGGCCCCCTCGAACAACAGCGCCACCAGCACCCCACCGGCCAAGCCATGGCGCAGGCGCACCCGGGTATTGGGCACCGCCACGAAAATCAGCGTGAAGGCGGCGATGCTGAGCAGCAGCGGCAGCCAGCCCAGAACCTGCTTCCAGGCCGAGGCCAACACCGCATCCCCGGTAAGAAAGGACAGCGATGCCAGATAGGTACTGACCACAAAGCCCGCCCCCAGCAGCAACGGCCCCAGACTCAGCACTGCCCAGTACAGCAGGAAGCTGGACAGGCCCCGCCGGGGCTGACGAATACGCCAGATGGCATTGAAGGATTTCTCGATGTTCACCAGCATCAGGAAGGCGGTGACCATCAGCAGCGCCACCCCGACCCCGGTCAATTGCCGGGCCTGCTGGGAAAACTCGCTCAGATAATCACGCAGTGTCGCCCCGGTAGACGGCACGAAGTTGTCGAAGATGAAACCCTCAATCTGCCCGCTTACCTGATTGAAGGCCGGGATCGCCGCCAGCATGGCGTAGGTCACCGTCATTACCGGTACCACCGCAAACAAGGTAGTGTAGGTCAGGGCTGCGGCATTCTTCGGACAGTTGTCTTCGCCAAAACGGCGGACCAGATAGCGGCAGAAATACACCAACCGCTGAATTCGTCTTGGCATCGGGTTCCGTTGTTCCCTGACAGTAGGTGGTTTACGGCTTAGAATAGCGGGCATACCCCGCATAAGCCACCGCTGAGCGGCCACCACAGGATCTGATCGGAGAATGCCATGTCCAGGGTCTGCATCTATCACAACCCCCGTTGTTCCAAATCGCGCCAGGCGCTCGCGTTGCTGGAAGAGCAAGGCGATGAACTGGACGTTGTGCACTATATCGACACACCGCTGGACAGCGCTGCCCTCAGCGCCCTGTTGCAGCAGTTGGGCATGAGCGCCCGGGAACTGATCCGCAAGGGCGAGGATACCTACAAGGAGCTGAATCTCGGCAATCCCGAGCTCAGCGAAGCCGAGCTGGTTCAGGCCATGGTCGACTACCCAAGGCTGATCGAACGGCCGATTGTCATCCGCGATGGCAAGGCCATCGTCGCCCGTCCCCCGGAACGAGTACTGGAGCTGTACGCATGAGTCAGGCTTACGTATTGGTGCTGTATTACAGCCATAACGGTGCTACCGCAAAGATGGCCCGGCTGATTGCCGAGGGGGTCGAGCAGGCCGGACTGGAAGCGCGCCTGCGCACCGTGCCCAAGGTCTCCCCGGAGACCCGCGCCAGCGCCCCGGAGATCCCCGAGAGTGGCGCCGTATATTGCACCGAGGAAGACCTGAAGAACTGCTCGGCGCTGATCCTCGGCAGCCCAACCCGCTTCGGCAACATGGCCGCACCGCTGAAATACTTCATCGACGGCACCAGCAGCCTGTGGCTGT
>JAAYHO010000153.1 GCA_012735335.1 Gammaproteobacteria bacterium | reverse complement strand
TGGATAATGGCCTCAAGGTCATCGTCCGCGAGGATCACCGCGCCCCGGTGGTGGTCTCCCAGCTGTGGTACCGGGTCGGCAGCAGTTACGAGCCGCCGGGGCGCACCGGCATGTCCCACGCGCTGGAGCACATGATGTTCAAGGGCAGCGAGCGGCTGGCGCCGGGCCAGGCCTCGCGCCTGCTGAGCAGCCTCGGCGCCCAGGAAAACGCCTTCACCGGACGCGACTACACCGCCTATTACCAGATCCTCAGCCGCGACCAACTGGCCATTGCCCTAGAGCTGGAAGCCGAGCGCATGCACAACCTGACCCTGCCGGAGGACGAGTTCCTGCGGGAGTTGGAAGTGATCAAGGAAGAACGTCGCCTGCGGGTGGATGACAACCCCAACAGTCTGGCCTACGAGCGCTTCGTCACCCAGGCCTATATGGCCAGCCCCTACGGCCAGCCGGTGATCGGCTGGATGCACGATCTGGATCGCCTGACCGTGGAGGACATGCGCGAGTGGTATGCGCGCTACTACCAACCGAGCAATGCGGTACTGGTGATCGTCGGCGATGTGACGCTGGACGAGGTACGCGAGCTGGCCGAGCGTTATTTCGCTCCTCTGTCCAACCAGCCCGCCCCTGCCCCCCGGGCACCGCTGGAGCTGCCCGGTGGCGCCGAGCGGCATCTGATCCTGCGCCTGCCGGTACAGATGCCCAGCCTGCTGATGGGCTTCAACGTACCCAGCCTGCCCACCGCCGAACAGGCCTGGGAAGTTCACGCCCTGCGCCTGCTGGCCGCGGTGCTCGATGGTGGCTACAGCGCGCGGCTGGCCAGCCATCTGGAACGGGGCGAAGCCATCGCCACCTCGGCGTCCGCCAATTACGACGGCCACACCCGGGGCGACGGTCTGTTTCTGCTGAGTGGCCTGCCCAACCAATCCCGTGACATCAGTCTGCAGCAACTGGAACAGGCGCTGTGGCAGCAGATCGAGCAGCTGCAGCAGACCCCGCCGAGCACCGAGGAGCTGCACCGGGTGCAGGCGCAGATGACCGCCCAGCTGGTCTACGCCCAGGACAGCATCAGCCATCAGGCCAACCAGATCGGCATGCTGGAAAGCATCGGCCTGCCCTGGACGCTGCTGGACGAGGATATCGCCGCCCTGCAGAGCATCACCCCGGAGCAGATCAGCGAGGTTGCCCGGCGCTACCTGGTGCGTGAACGCCTGACCCGCGCGCATGTCCTGCCCAACCTGACCGAGGAGAACCTGTAAATGGCCGCCAAGACTTCTTCCGGGCGCTGGCTTGCCGTCCTGCTGACCCTCGTTGTTCTCGCGGTACTGCTGTGGCTGGTCTACCAACCGGTCCCCCGCACTCCGACGAGCATCCCCAGCGACACCCCGGTGCAACAGACCGACAGTCCACAATCGGACAGCAGTGAGCCGGCGGATGCGATAGCCGAGCTGTTGCCGGAACTGGAATCGCTGCAGAGCATCGATCTGGATCAACCGCCAGCCAGACGCAATCTGGATCTGCAGCACTGGGTCACCGAGCAGGGTGCCCGGGTGTATTTCATGCCCGCCGCCGAGCTGCCGATGCTCGACGTGCAGCTGCTGTTTGCCGCCGGGGCCAGCCGTGACGGCGACCAGCCGGGGCTGGCCATGCTGACCAACGCCATGCTCAACGAGGGCACCGGCAACAAGGACGCCGGGGCCATCGCCGCCGCCTTCGAACAGCTGGGTGCGCAGTTCTCCAACAGCTCGCACCGGGACATGGCGCTGGTAGGCCTGCGCAGCCTGACCGCTGCCGACAAGCTGGACCCGGCACTGGCGCTGTTCGCCAATGTGGTATCGCGACCAAGCTGGCCGGAGCAGGCCTTCGAGCGCCTGCGCAATCAGTTGCTGGCCAGCCTGCGCCTGCGTCTGCAGCGCCCGGCGGCCCTGGCCAGCGAAGCCTTCTGGGCTGACCTGTATCCCCAACACCCCTATGGCAGCCTGCCCGAGGGCACCCCGGAAAGCCTGAATGGGCTGTCCACTGAACAATTGCAGCAGTTCCACCAGCAGTACTACACCGCCGGTAACGCGGTGATCTCCATGGTCGGTGCCATCGACCGTGCCCAGGCCGAGCGTATCGCCCAGCGTCTGGCCGATGCCCTGCCCCAGGGCCCGGCGGCCGAGGTGACCCCGGAGCCCCAGCCGATCAGCAGCAGTCACCGGCATATCGAATTCAATGGCCAGCAGACCCACGTGCTGGTCGGCCAGCACGGCATCAACCGGCACGATCCGGACTATGCCGCGCTCTATGTCGGCAACCAGATCCTTGGTGGCTCCGGTTTCGGCTCGCGGCTGATGGAGGAGATCCGCGAAACCCGTGGCCTGTCCTACTCGGTCAGCAGTGCACTGATTCCGATGCAGGCCACCGGCCCGGTGATGGTCAGCATGCAGACCCGCGCCGACCAGCTGGACCTGGCACTGGAGGTCATCCATCAGAGTCTGGACAGATTCATCAGCGAAGGTCCGACCGAAGCCGAACTGATCCGCACCCGCAGACAGATCAGCGGCGAGTTTCCGCTGAGTACCGCCAATAACGCGGCCATCGTCGGACAACTGGGGATGATCGGCTTCTACGGTCTGCCGCTGAATCACCTGCAGCTGTTCCTGGATCAGGTGCAGGCACTGACCACCGAGGATATCCGCCAGGCCTTTGCCCGGCATTTCCACCCCGACCGGCGGCTGGTGGTCACTGTCGGGCCGGCCCGGATACTCCCCGAATCCCCGGAGCTGAGCGAGAACGAACAGGCAGAACCCACCCCATGAAACAGAACAAACCCAGCCAGCTGCGCATAATTGCCGGTGAATGGCGCAGCCGCCGTTTCAGCTTCACCGAGCAGCCCGGCCTGCGACCGACCCCGGATCGGGTACGGGAAACCCTGTTCAACTGGCTGAATGCGCATATTGAAGGTGCCCGCTGTCTGGATCTGTTTACCGGCAGCGGCGCACTGACGCTGGAGGCGCTGTCCCGGGGTGCCCGGCATGTCCTGGCCTGCGATCTGAGCCGGGAAGTGGTCGCCAGCCTGCGCGGGCATATGCAGACTCTCGGCTGTGACCGCGCCGAGATCCGCCAGCAGGATGCGCTGGCCCTGCTGGCCAGCCCCCCGAGCGAACCCTTCGACCTGGTATTTGTCGATCCGCCCTTCCATCAGGAGCTGCTGGAACCGGCCTGCGCCGCGCTGGAGCAGAACGGCTGGCTGAGTACCGATGCGCTGATCTACACCGAAAGCGAAAGCGCCCCCGAGCAGCTGTGCATGCCCGCCAACTGGCAGGCGCACCGCCAGAAGAAGGCCGGTCAGGTGTGGTACAGCCTGTGGCAGCGCGGTTAATTCCGTTTTGCCGCAGCTGGGTCATTAGGCTACCATTCGCCCTCCGGTACCCCAAGGCAGGACAAGGCTAATGAATACTGTTCTTTACCCCGGCACCTTTGACCCCATCACCATGGGTCACATGGATCTGGTAGGGCGTGCAGCCAAGCTGTTCGATCGCGTGGTCGTCGCCGTGGCGGCCAGCCCGAAGAAAAACCCGGCTTTCTCTCTGGAGCAGCGGGTCGAGCTGGCGCAGGAAGTGCTCAAGCAGTACAGCAACGTCGAAGTGGTGGGTTTTTCCACCCTGCTGGCGCATTTTACCCGTGACGTTGGCGCCAACGTGCTGCTGCGGGGACTGCGGGCGGTATCGGACTTCGAATACGAGTTCCAGCTGGCCAACATGAACCGGCAACTGGCTCCCGATGTGGAAAGTCTGTTCCTGACGCCCTCGGAGAAGTATTCTTATATCTCCTCCACCCTGGTACGCGAGATCGCCTCGCTGGGTGGGGATGTCACCAAATTTGTTCATCCGGTGGTGCACGAAGCTCTGCTCAAGCGCTACGCCGGTTGAACGACCTCCCGGAGTAGAGCATGGCCCTGATCATTACCGACGACTGCATCAATTGCGACGTCTGCGAACCGGAGTGTCCCAACGGGGCCATCTCCCAGGGCGAAGAAATCTACATCATCGACCCCAACCTGTGCACCGAGTGCGTCGGCCACTTTGACGAGCCCCAGTGCCAGCAGGTGTGTCCGGTCGATTGCATTCCGCTGGACCCCAATCACGTCGAAACCCGGGAGCAGCTGCTGGAGAAATACCGGCAGCTCACCGACGACTCATGAGACTTCTGGCCCGCCTGCCATGGCTGGTGCTGCTGCTCAGCCTGACTCTGCAGGCCGCACCGGCACCCGAGCAGCAGGCGGTCGCCAGTGCCCACCCGATAGCCACCGCCGCCGGACACCGAATTCTCGACCAGGGCGGTAATGCCTTTGACGCGGCGATTGCCGTGGCTGCCACCCTGGCGGTAGTCGAGCCCTATGGCTCGGGGATCGGCGGTGGCGGTTTCTTCCTACTGCGCCAGCCCGGTGAGGCGGGCGTTGACTACCGCTTTATCGATGCCCGGGAAACCGCTCCCCAGGCCGCGCACCGGGATATGTATCTGGATGGAGAAGACCAGCTGCAACGGGTAATCAATGGCCCGCTGGCGGCGGGCATTCCCGGCACCCCCGCCGCGCTGGTGCATCTGGCCGAGCACTACGGTGTGCTGCCGTTGCAGCAGAGCCTGGCCCCGGCGATTGCCGCCGCCGAACAGGGTTTCGCCGTGGGCGACAGCTACCGCACCCTGGTCGGCTTCCGTCTGGCGGCAATGCAGCAGGACAGCGAAACCGCCCGTATTTTCCTGCGCGACAACCAGGCCCCGGCAACCGGCGAGCTGATCCGCCAGCCGGAGCTGGCCGACACCCTGCGGGCGCTGGCAGAGCACGGTTTTGACGGCTTCTATCGCGGCCCGGTAGCCGAGCGGATGATCGCCAGCGTACAGGCCGCCGATGGCATCTGGACGGCGGCGGATCTGGCTGGCTACCGGGTGATCGAGCGCGAGCCGGTGCGCTTCCACAGCCACGGCTTCGAGGTGATCAGCGCACCGCTGCCCTCGGCTGGCGGCATCGCCCTAGCGGGCATACTGCAGGGCATGGAGTTCCTGCCCCGGACCGCTCCCGGCTCCCTGCAATGGACCCACCAACTGGTCGAGCTGATGCGCCGCACCTACCGCGACCGCGCCGTTCTGCTGGGAGACAGTGACTTCATCGAGGTGCCCGACGAGCGCCTGCTGTCCGCCGATTACGCCCGCCAACTGGCCGCCGGGGTCAATCCCGAGCGGGCCACGCCGAGCCTTGAGCTGGGGCCGCCGCAGGCGTTTACCGAGAGCACCAATACCACCCACTTCTCGCTGATCGACCGACAGGACAATGCGGTGGCCGCGACCCTGAGCGTCAACCTGCCGTTCGGCGCGGCCTTTACCGTGCCCGGCACCGGGGTGCTGCTGAACAATGAGATGGATGACTTTGCCGCCGACCCGGATGGCCGCAACAGTTACGGGCTGAAGGGCAGCGAGGCCAATGCCATCGCCCCGGGCAAGCGCCCACTGTCGAGCATGACCCCGACCATGCTGGAAAATGCCGATCAACTGGCCATCCTCGGCACCCCGGGCGGCAGCCGCATCATCAGCATGGTCCTGCTGGGCGCCCTGCAGGCCATGGACGGCAGGCCGGTGCAGGAATGGGTAGCGCGCCCGCGCTTCCACCATCAGTACCT
>JAAYHO010000016.1 GCA_012735335.1 Gammaproteobacteria bacterium | reverse complement strand
GGCCAAGATCGAGCTGTCCTCGGCCCAGCAGACCGACGTCAACCTGCCGTACATCACCGCTGATGCGACTGGCCCGAAACACCTGCAGGTCAAGGTAACCCGCGCCAAACTGGAATCGCTGGTCGAAGATCTGGTCAAGCGCAGCATCGAACCCTGCCGCACTGCCATGCAGGATGCCGGTCTGGATGCGTCCGAGATCAACGAAGTGATCCTGGTTGGCGGTCAGACCCGTATGCCGCTGGTGCAGCAGACTGTTGCCGAGTTCTTCAACAAGGAACCGCGCAAGGACGTCAACCCGGATGAGGCGGTTGCCGTGGGTGCCGCGATTCAGGGTGCAGTACTGGCAGGTGATGTGAAGGACGTACTGCTGCTGGACGTGACCCCGCTGTCGCTGGGTATCGAGACCATGGGCGGCGTCATGACTGCGCTGATCGAGAAGAACACCACCATCCCGACCAAGAAGTCGCAGGTATTCTCTACCGCCGATGACAACCAGACGGCCGTGACCATCCACGTGCTGCAGGGTGAGCGCAAGCAGGCGACACAGAACAAGTCGCTGGGCCGGTTCGACCTGGCCGACATCCCGCCGGCGCAGCGCGGCGTGCCGCAGATCGAAGTCAGCTTCGACATCGATGCCAACGGTATCCTGAACGTGTCCGCCAAGGACAAGGCCACCGGCAAGCAGCAATCCATCGTGATCAAGGCCAACTCGGGTCTGAGCGATGAAGAGATCGAACAGATGGTGCGTGACGCCGAGGTTAACGCCGAGGAGGATCGCAAGTTCGAAGAGCTGGTGACTGCCCGCAACCAGGGTGACCAGCTGGTGCACGCCACCCGCAAGACCCTGGCTGAAGCAGGCGACAAGGCCACCGACGAGCAGAAGGCTGCAATCGAAGCCGCTCTGGCCGAGCTGGAAGAGGCGGTCAAGGGTGATGACAAGGAGGCGATCGAAGCCAAGATCAATGCCCTGTCCGAAGCTTCTGCTCCGGTCGTGCAGAAGATGTACGAGGAGCAGGCCGCCCAGGGTGATGCCCAGGCCAGTGCCGACGACAGCCAGGCGGATGCCGACGATGTGGTCGATGCCGAGTTCGAAGAAGTCAAGGACAACAAGTAGTCCTTGGGTGCTCCAGGCCTGCTGATCGGCGGGCCTGCGCACAGTGCGGCAGGGCAACGCGGGAGCTATTCCCGCGTTGCTGTTTGTGCCGCAGGATAAGCCAAAGGAAACAGGATTTATGGCCAAGCGTGACTATTATGAAGTGCTGGGCGTGGAGCGCGGCGCCAGTGAAGCCGAGCTGAAGAAAGCCTATCGCCGGTTGGCAATGAAGTATCACCCGGACCGCAACCCGGATGACAAGGAGTCGGAAGAGAAATTCAAGGAAGCCAACGAGGCCTACGAGATTCTGACCGATGCCAACAAGCGGGCGGCCTACGACCAGTACGGTCATGCCGGCGTGGATCCGAACATGGGCGGCGCCGGCGGTTTCGGGGGTGGTGGCAACTTCTCCGATATCTTCGGCGACGTATTCGGCGATATCTTCGGTGGTGGCGGCCGTGGTGGTCGCTCCTCGGCGCAGCGTGGCAGTGATCTGCGCTACACCATGGAGCTGGATCTGGAAGAGGCGGTACGCGGCACCACCATCACCATCAAGGTGCCGACCCTGGTCGGTTGCAATACCTGCGATGGCAGCGGTGCCAAGAAAGGCACCAAGCCGAGCACCTGTACCACCTGTGGTGGGCATGGTCAGGTACGCATGCAGCAGGGCTTCTTTGCCGTGCAGCAGACCTGTCCGCGCTGTCATGGCACTGGGCAGATGATTACCGATCCGTGCAAGGACTGTCATGGTCAGGGCCGGGTCGAGGAGACCAAGACCCTGTCGGTCAAGGTGCCGCCGGGGGTGGATAACGGCGACCGTATCCGTCTGGCCGGTGAGGGTGAGGCGGGCGTCAACGGTGGGCCGACCGGTGACCTCTATGTGGTGGTCTCGGTGCGCGAGCACAAGATCTTCCAGCGTGACGGCAAGAACCTTTACTGCGAGGTGCCGATCAGCTTTACCGACGCGGCGCTGGGCGGCGAGCTGGAAGTGCCGACCCTGGATGGCCGGGTCAAACTGAAGATCCCCGAGGGCACCCAGACCGGCAAGCTGTTCCGCCTGCGCGGCAAGGGCGTGGTGCCGGTGCGCGGTGGTGCGCCCGGCGACCTGCTGTGCCGGGTGGTGCTGGAAACGCCGATCAACCTGACCAAGCGCCAGCGCGAGTTGCTCGGTGAGCTGCGTGATACGCTGCAGGCCGAAGGCAGTGATCAGTCGCCGCGGGCCAAGAGCTGGTTCGAAGGTGTGAAGAACTTCTTTGAAGACATGAAATTCTGACCGGGGCAAGCATGAAGAGAATAGCGGTAATAGGTGCAGCCGGGCGCATGGGCAAGACCCTGATCGAAGCCATTCAGCAGGCCGAGGGCGCCAGCCTGACAGCGGCCATCGAGCGGCCGGAAAGCTCGCTGATCGGTGCCGATGCCGGTGAGCTGGCCGGCCTCGGCAAGCTGGGCGTAGCCATCGTCGGCGACCTGAATCAGGTGCTGGATGACTTCGACGTGCTGATCGACTTCACCCACCCGACCAGCACCCTGGTCAATCTGGAAGTGTGCCGTGCAGCAGGCAAGGCCATGGTTATCGGTACCACCGGTTTCAGCGAGGACGAGAAGCAGCTGATCGCCCGCGCCGCCGAACAGGTGCCGGTGGTGTTCGCGCCGAACTTCAGTGTTGGCGTCAACCTGACCCTCAAGCTGCTGGACATGGCCGCCAGGGTCATGGGCGACGAAGCGGATATCGAGATCATCGAAGCGCATCACCGGCACAAGGTTGATGCACCGTCCGGTACCGCCCTGCGTATGGGCGAAGTGGTGGCCGATGCACTGGGGCGCAATCTGCAGGAAGTGGCGGTGTACGGCCGTGAAGGCCAGACCGGTGCCCGGGACCGCAACACCATCGGCTTTGCCACGGTGCGTGCCGGTGATGTGGTCGGTGATCACACCGTGCTGTTTGCCACCGAGGGTGAGCGGGTGGAAATCACCCACAAGGCCTCCAGTCGCATGACCTTTGCCAAGGGCGCGGTACGTTCGGCCATCTGGCTGGGCGAACGCCGCAGTGGCCTGTTCGATATGCAGGATGTGCTGTCGCTGCGCGACTGACTACAGTTGTCGCAGAAAATGAAAAAGCCCGATCAGTTCGCTGGTCGGGCTTTTCTGTGTCTGCGGGTTCCGGTTGATCAGCTGCGCTGGGCCTGGTCTCTGGCTATCTGGTTGAGGGTGGCGGTATTGCGCAGCAGGTAAAAGGCAGCGATGGTCGGCACCCAGTCGGTGTGGTGGTCCAGCAGGCGGGGCTGAATGAAGCCGTATTGCTTGTCCAGATTCTGCAGGGCGGCGGACAGCTCGGGCAACAGCGTCTTCAGGGTGTTGGCCCGGCTGACGATGCTGGTGTCGAGGTTGCGGAACATGCCTTCGGTCGGTTCGAGGAAGTACACGCCGATCGAGCTGAACATGTTGTTCTGGTACAACAGCAGAATCTGGTTGGTCTCCAGGCTCTGCTGATGCAGGGTCAGCAGGGCCTGATCGATCTCGTCGGTCAGACTGTCGTAACGGGCTGCCACGGCCTTGTCGAACTCGGCGTGCGCCATCATGATCTGGTTGACGGTAGCCAGATGGTAGTGGGCTTCGTCCTCGGTCTGGGTTTCCAGTTCGCGTATCAGCCGAACGAACTGGCCGTAGGGCGAGCGCAGGTCGCTGGGGTTGTCCAGCTGGCGCAGGGATCTTTCCATATTGCCGAGAGCGTCATTATAGGCCTCGCGGTTGCCGGGCTCGCGAATGCGCTCGTACAGGTTGTTGTCAATCAGCAGGTAGGTGGCGGCGCGGTAGCCTTCGCTGCGCAGCTCGTGCAGGCTCTGGGCCAGCTGGGCATTGGCCTGTGCCTGAGCGGCAAGGCCGAGAAACATCAGGAGCACCACATACTTGAAGTAGGTTTTCATTGTCCAAAGTCCCTGTTTTTTTTGTTCATCCTGGTGCAGCCGGGATGTTCATCCCTCTATGCCTGAGGGGGTTCCCCGTGAGGCGTCCCCAGGAAATGTGATCCGAGTACAGTTTTAGCACGTTCAGGATGATTATGAAACAGAACCGGAGTCTGTCTTTACAGTGCGTGGGCAGTGGATGGTTGGTATGGATATTTACTGATCAAACCGGTAAAATATCGGGCTAATCTGTCTATCTCAGCGCGTATCTGACAATGCCTTTGCAACGGGATGAAGTGGAGACCACATCATTCCCGCTTTTGTGCAGCCCGCGTTCGGCAAAAACGTGTCAGTCTTTCGGAGGTTTTCTTGTCCAAGCCCGCCATTCTTGCTCTCGCCGACGGCAGTATTTTCCGCGGTGAAGCCATCGGCGCCGACGGCTCCAGCGTCGGCGAGGTCGTGTTCAATACGGCCATGACCGGATATCAGGAGATCCTTACTGATCCGTCCTATGCCCGCCAGATAGTAACACTGACCTATCCGCATATCGGCAACACCGGCACCACGCCATTGGACGCTGAATCCGACCGGGTCTGGGCTGCCGGTCTGGTCATCCGCGACCTGCCGCTGGTGGCCAGTAACTGGCGTAACCGTCAGCCGCTGGATGAGTACCTCAAGGAAAACGGCACCGTGGCCATTGCCGGTGTGGATACCCGTCGGCTGACCCGTATTCTGCGCGAGAAGGGTGCCCAGAACGGCTGCATCATTGCCGGTGACGGTGCCACCGAAGAAAAGGCGCTGGAGCTGGCACGCAGCTTCTCCGGTCTCAAGGGCATGGATCTGGCGCAGGAGGTCAGCGTCAAGCAGGCCTATGAGTGGCGGCAGAGCACCTGGGATCTGGCCACCGACAGCTACCCCGAGATAGACGCGGCCGATCTGCCCTATCACGTGGTGGTGTATGACTTCGGCGTGAAGTACAACATCCTGCGCATGCTGGTCGGTCGCGGCTGCCGCCTGACCGTGGTTCCGGCGCAGACCACCGCCGCTGAGGTGCTGGCGCTGAATCCCGATGGCGTACTGCTGGCCAACGGCCCCGGCGACCCGGAGCCCTGTGATTACGCGATCAAGGCCATCGCCGAGCTGCTGGAGACCGACACCCCGATCCTCGGCATCTGCCTGGGTCATCAGTTGCTGGCACTGGCTTCCGGGGCGCGCACCATGAAAATGCCCAGCGGCCACCATGGCGCCAATCACCCGGTACAGGATCTGAATACCGGCGAGGTGATGATCACCAGCCAGAACCATGGTTTTGCGGTGGACGAGGCCAGCCTGCCGGACAACGTACGGGCCACCTACAAATCACTGTTTGACGGCACCCTGCAGGGTATCGAGCGCACCGACAAGGAGGCGTTCAGCTTCCAGGGCCATCCGGAAGCCAGTCCGGGGCCGGGAGATGTGGCGCCGCTGTTCGAGCGTTTCATTGCTGCCATGAACAAACGCGCCTGAGTCGCCGCACACCAAGGGTTAATTGCACACTATGCCAAAACGTACTGATATCAAGAGTATCCTGATCCTCGGCGCCGGCCCCATCGTCATCGGTCAGGCCTGCGAGTTCGACTATTCCGGCGCCCAGGCCTGCAAGGCGCTGCGTGAGGAAGGTTTCCGGGTCATCCTGGTCAACTCCACCCCGGCCACCATCATGACCGACCCGGCCATGGCCGACGCCACCTACATCGAGCCGATCAAATGGCAGACGGTGGCGCGCATCATCGAGAAGGAGCGCCCCGACGCCCTGCTGCCGACCATGGGCGGCCAGACTGCGCTGAACTGCGCGCTGGAGCTGGAAAGCAACGGTGTGCTGGAGAAGTTCGGTGTGGAAATGATCGGTGCCAACGCCGACACCATCGACAAGGCCGAAGACCGTTCGCGTTTCGACAAGGCCATGCGTGATATCGGTCTGGAGTGCCCGCGCTCCGGCATCGCGCACAATATGGACGAGGCCTACGGCGTGCTGGATCAGGTCGGCTTCCCCTGCATCATCCGCCCGTCCTTCACCATGGGCGGCACCGGTGGTGGTATTGCCTACAACCGTGAAGAGTTCGAAGAAATCTGCACCCGTGGTCTGGACCTGTCGCCGACCAAGGAGCTGTTGATCGACGAGTCGCTGATCGGCTGGAAGGAATACGAGATGGAGGTGGTCCGCGACAAAAAGGACAACTGCATCATCGTCTGCTCGATCGAGAACTTCGATCCCATGGGGGTGCACACCGGTGACTCCATCACCGTGGCCCCGGCGCAGACCCTGACCGACAAGGAATACCAGATCATGCGCAACGCCTCGCTGGCGGTGCTGCGTGAGATCGGTGTGGAAACCGGCGGCTCCAACGTGCAGTTCGGCATCAACCCGGTGGATGGCCGCATGGTGGTCATCGAGATGAACCCGCGGGTGTCGCGCTCCTCGGCGCTGGCGTCGAAGGCCACCGGTTTCCCGATCGCCAAGATCGCCGCCAAGCTCGCGGTCGGCTACACGCTCGACGAGATCCGCAACGACATCACCGGGGAGACCCCCGCCTCGTTCGAGCCCACGCTGGACTACGTCGTGGTCAAGGCACCCCGGTTCGCGTTCGAGAAGTTCCCGGCCGCGGACACCACGTTGACCACCCACATGAAGAGCGTGGGTGAG
>JAAYHO010000152.1 GCA_012735335.1 Gammaproteobacteria bacterium | reverse complement strand
GCTCCGGATAATGGCGGCTTTTCAACCAGCCTGACGAGTCACTTCATGCAGATCGCCAAAGATACCGTGGTTCAATTCCACTACACCCTGTCCGACGCCAACGGCGAAGTCGAGAACTCCCGAGAACACGAGCCGGTGCTCTACCTGCACGGCCAGCCCGGCCTGCTGGACGGTCTGGTCGAGGCCCTGGAAGGACGCCAGGCCGGCGATACCTTCAGCCTGGAACTGCCGGTGGACAAGGCCTACGGCCCGGTACGCCCCGACGCCCAGCAGAAGGTCCAGGTGAAGTACCTTCAGGGCGCGAAGAAGTGGAAGCCCGGCATGACCGCAGTGATTCATACCGAGCAGGGCCCGCGTCAGGTGACTATCGTCAAGGTCGGCCTGTCCCAGGCTGTGGTGGACACCAACCACCCGCTGGCCGGCCGTGATCTGAAGTTCGACGTGGAAGTCCTGTCGGTACGCCCTGCCACGAAAGATGAACTGGCCCACGGTCACGCCCACGGCCCGGGCGGTCATCAGCACTGATCACGCTCGTTCAGGGAAGTTGGCGGCAACTTAGCGACAGTAAGCGTCATGGATGACGCTTAATAAAAAACAACCCGAGCATTCTTGACAGAAAAAGTGTATTATGGTTGTTTTTCAACGGAAGGGAGCATGTTCATGACAGCAAAAGCTGCCAAAAAAGTAACCGCAAGCACAACTACCGCCAGTAAAGTAGCCGCCAAACCCACTCGCGCACCCACCCGTGCCGCCGCCAAGCGCAAGCCCGATCCCGCCGTGGCCACCAGTGAATCGATCAACGATCAGGTCGCCAGCTTTCTGGCATCCGGCGGCAAGATCCAGAAGATTCCCACCGGCACCAGCGGCCAGACCTACGGTGGTCCGCGCGCCCGAGCCGCCGCCAAGAAAGCCTGATTCGGCGCAGCTGACCGGGGCGTCAGCGACGATTGCTACCCAGCAGTTGCAGATTTTCGTCGTACAGGGCGACTAACAGGGCTGTTCCATCATCGGCGACCCGAAAGCCCCCCCAACGAGCCTGTTCATAAACCTCCGCCGTACCTTCCTGAAAGAAGAAGGCATCAGGCCCGATACTCGCGCCCCATCTACCCTGGCGGATACGCATGGAAACCTGACCGGGCTCCTTGCTCAGTTGGTCTCCACTACCCGCCAATACGGCACGCCCCTCAACCCCCTGATACAGGTGGGCATAGCGGGCAACGCCCTGCCCCCGGGCAGGCAGCTGTGCATCCACGGCAAAGCGCAACGCCATGTAATCACCCTGCATCAATGAGCGCGGATCAACTGGTGCCAGCTCCAGCAACACCAGTTGTCCGTCTCTCAGGGTGCGCTCGAAGCCCGCCACCGTATAACCCACCACTGCCACCACCAGCAGCCAGGCTGCCAGTATCGCCAGCCGATCAGCTCGCATCGGACTTCCTCCATTGACCCAGCAGATACCAGCGCAGCAGCAATAACGCCGCACCGCAGACCACCAGCAGAATCGACTTGTGCAGCAGAGTGATATGCAGGCTGTAGTAGAGATCAAACAGGTACAGACTGGCCCCCAGCCCCACCAGCAGACTCCAGAAACGTTCGCAGGCGTGGAATACCGCCAGCCACAGGGCCGCAGCAATCAGCAGACCCGGCGCCTGGACACCCAGCGCGATCAGCATCAGCACCAGCAGTGCCGCCCCCAGCCGCACGGCAGCCGACTGCCCGCGCAGCAGATAGAGACTGGTGCCCAGCAACAGCACCCCGGCTCCGATCGGATACAGCCAGTTCAGCAATGTTGCACTGCTGCCCAGCGCCGTCGCCAGCGAGTCCAGCCAGCGCCGGGTGCCGAGCAACGGCAGCAACAGGCCGGCCAGGGTCATGGCTCCGGCCAGCGCCCGCCACAGTCCGGCCCGCGGGCTGACCGCCCAGCTGCTGCGCCGCAGCCAGGCCCAGACTGCCAACGCCGCCAGCAGCAGCCCATACAGCGTCAGCAGCGCATTGAGGCCGATGAGTATCACTATCGCACCGAGCATGATAAGCGCACAGACCAGCCGGTGCAGGGCCATGGTCGGCACCAGCAGCAGCGCCCCCGCAACTACCGCCGCCAGCAGCGCCGGTATCCGCTCATCGTGGCTATTGAGCCCCCACTGGTCGACCGCCAGCACCAGCAGGCCCTGCCCAACCATGGACAGCGCCAGTCCCAGCTGGCGGACAAACACTCCCGGCTGACGCAGCAACCATACCGCCAGCGCCAGCAGCACAGCGCCAACCACCGCAGCGGCCAGGGCATTGTCATCGATCAGGGTAATCAGGGTACTGCCGAGCAGCAGCAGGGCGGCCAGCCAGGCGGCCAGACCGGCCAACAGCGTCACGTACCAGGGCGCGGCCTGCTGCTGCAGCAACCGCGCAATCGCGGCTTCATCGAGTATGCCGCGCTGGCGCAGCTCGCTGACCAGTGATGGACGATCCGCGCTGTTCATTGACCGTCCTCCTTGTGCAGCCGATGCAACCAGAGCGAGGCCGCTGCGCTGGCCAGCAGGACATACAGCCCCAGCACATTGAGCAGGGTGAAATCATCACTCAGGTTATCCAGCAGACTGGCCAGCGCCGAAGCTGTCAGCCCGACCATCGAATAGAGCAGCAGCGCCAGCATCAGCAGGTCCCGCCGCCAGCGCAGATACAGCGG